>JAPPMR010000489.1 GCA_028818995.1 Candidatus Poribacteria bacterium
CAGTAATAGTCCCCGGACGAGGATTCAAGGCATGAAGACTATCCAAAGTAATTTTGAGTCCTTCCCAATCTTTATAGACTGGGATGACCACGCGTATTTTAGACGGATCAATTTTGGGTGTACTGAATTGTTTAGTGTGAGTTGTTGAAGGTAATGGTAAAGAATAGTGTGTTGCTCCCATAATGTTCCCCTTTCATTAATACTCGGTACTTTTGCCTATAAAGAATGAACTTGATAGAGAAGGACCGTGTATAAAATGTGTGTTTTTTATCGTCGCGTACCAAAGCGATTCTGCCCATTTGTACCCGCAAAAAACCCTAATTCAATTATCATCCAAATTTGACCAATAATTGGGATGAGTGAAAACAATATCCAAAGGGCAGACTTGTTCCTGTCATGCCAGCGTTTGGCATCAACAGCCAATTTAACCCAGACTAATACCAATAAGGTGATAATATAGTATGACACTTTCAGCGAGTCTGGATCAAATAGGTTTGGATCAATAGCCTCAAGAATAACAAGGATGATTGCTATTAAAATATACATCATCCACCAAGCTAATCTTCCTATTCGCCCTTTAAATGAAAAACAAATTTGTGTAAAATTCAAGATTTTTCTCCTAATCTGTGCTATGATATAGATTAATCTTATATATGATCAATAGGGTACAGGGTTCTATGATACCCATTTGTGAATTATAGACACTTTACACCCATCAGAACCATTACCGAAAATGATGTCTGGGACTGGATACGTAAATCTCGTCAAACAAATTTAGTTCCAACACCCATCTGTATACGCTTCACGATCAAATAATTTCTGGCGGAATGGTGTCGCGTTTTCCATCCATTCCTGGGGAATTTCTTGCGTGTAACGATGCGGCGGTCCCGCTTCTTTGAAAATGTCTATAGCGAAAATACGGTAAAGCTGCGGGGAGTCCACTGGTTTCGCCTCTACTCCGTGGAAGATACGCGCGTCAATATAGACCATACTACCCGGTGGCAACTCAAGTCGTTTCTCTTCCAATTTTAGTCCAGCTTCTTCATCAAAGTCGCCTGCGAGCATGCGTTCTGGTGTTGCCTCCTGCGTCGGTGCTACCTTATGGCTGCCCGGTATTACTTTGAGATTCCGATCACCGCGTGTAAAACCGTTTGGGTAGTACAGAATTTGGATATAGTAGTTATCGCGTTCCGCGAGGTTGACCGGGTTCTCGTGCTTCCAATGGTGATGGTCCTGATGGAATTGAATTGGCCCAATCCCACGAGGTGCAATGTTGAGTGCGGAGTGACAGAAGTGGTAAGCGTCCCCGATAGTTGCACGTATCAGTGCCGTAATAAAGGGGTCGTCAATAAGCCTATCGCTGTACTCACGCCGTTCATTCCAGGGACGAATGAAATAGGCGCGCTCCTGTTTTGACCCGTTTTTCAACGTCTCAATGTACTGACGCGTAGGTTCAAAATGATGTGTAATCTCCTCTATCAAGCCTTCTCTTCCATCGTCTGTGAATACATCTGGATAAGCGATGTAACCTTCGTTATGGAACGAATCAATGTCTTCTTGTGAGGGACCTGATAGGCGAAAGAGTGAATCAAGTTTATTTGTCATAAGTTATCCTTACATTCTGCTATGTCCTTCCTGTTTAAACCTACCCAACAATGCCGTTAACCGTTCCACAATTTCTGGGCGAGTTGACCATAGGTCATCTGTTTCATACGGGTCGTCAAAAATATGATATAGCTGCCCTGGAGTACCCGGCTCAGGACCACTACCCCGAGGCGGAGGCCATCCACCTGAACCTTGTGTATCCAAAATTAATTTCCATTCGTTGTGCCGTATAGAAAAAACACCATTGCTGGAATGATGCACGATTGCCTCGCGTAGCGCGTGTTCTGTTTCTTTACCTAATAGCGCGGGCAAGATGTTACAGCTATCCTGTCCAGCATCGTCTGGAACATCCGTTCCAACAATTGCCGCACACGTTTCCATGAGATCGGTTAGGCATACCAATGCATCGGTTTCAGTATTAGGTTCTATGACACCTGGCCACCTTGCGATCAATGGCTCACGATGTCCACCTTCCCAGATATGTGCCTTGTATCCGCGCCAATCTCCGCAAGATTTATGGTCGTAAAGATTATACGGCATTGGACTATTGTCCCCCTGAATTCGGTCTCCGGGCAATGCGCCGTTATCACTCGTAACGAAAATCAGAGTATCGTCTGTTTTTCCTGTTCGCTCTAAAGCCTCCATCACCTGACCAACCATCCAATCTACTAACCAGACCAGATCACCACGAGGACCTGCCGCGCTCTGTCCGCGGGCGAATTCTGGCACAACCTCCTCAACACACGGTTCATGCGGTGCCGAGGGTGTTAAATAAAGAAAAAACGGTTCATCCGAATCGGCTTGTCCATCAATATACTCAACTGCCTTCTGTGCAATCATCGGGTCGGCATCTTTATGCTGCCAACTTGGAGCAGTCATACCCGGTCGACCTGTAAAATCTGGCACGCCACGGTACTCACTTGGGATTTCAACGAAAGCGTCATTTTCAATAAAGCCGTAGGGAGGTTGGCATGTTGGGCAACCTGCAGTCCCGTAAAAATAATCAAAGCCAATATCATTCGGACCGCCTGTTAATGGCGCGTGAAAATCGATATGTTCTTCTAATTCACGTTTTGCATTCCCCCACGGTAGCGGCGCATCAAAATCGTAATCGTAGTCCGGTTTCGTTGAAAAACCGATCCCTAAGTGCCACTTACCGACACAAGCGGTATTGTAACCTACATCTTTCAGCAAACTTGCGACTGTCAAACGTTCGGGTTCAATTAAAGGGGGTTCGTAGCCGTAAAGCACACCGCGTTTTAGGCGGCTCCGCCAGCAATATCTACCTGTTAGGACTCCATAACGGGTGGGTGTGCAAACTGCAGATGGAGAATGTGCATCAGTAAAGCGAATGCCTTCCCGTGCAAGTTGGTCCATATTTGGGGTAGGAATCTTTGAATCGGGATTATAGCAGCCGACATCACCGTATCCCATATCGTCTGCCATAATAAAAATAATGTTCGGTAATTTTTGATTGTCCATATTACACCAATAGAGAATATTAGTATGGTAGATTTTAGAATTATTTATACACTTTGCACCAGCGAGGTTAGGAAACCTCGCCAGCAGAGGGTGAAGGTGTATATTTATTTTTATAATTCACCATAATAAACCTCCTATTGTAATTTTTCCTTTAATTCTGCAAGCTCTTTGTCAATTGATTCGTCTTCCGCATAATTTTCAAATTCACTATGCAATTTGACGTCTTTGAATTCAATATCTACTTCGGAAGCTGCTTTTGCCAAAGCTGCAGCTTCACTTACGTTTTGCCCCATTTTCTTAAGCACCTCAAAAGCCTTATTGTCTTGCAGTTCAGACAATGTTTGTTGTAGATGTTCCTGGGCATCAACATTTCTGTGTTTTGCAATTACAACTTCCCTTTCTCGCTGTGTCTGCTGTGTTTTTTGCTGGAGTGTGTCAAGAAGTGTTGTGAGGTGTTCTACTGTCTTTTTCTGTTCTTCCCATTGTTCTTTGTATCGGTTTGCGATTTGTCTATATTCATTTCGTTGTGCGAGGTCTTCCCTTGCCAAATCTTCACGTCCCGCCTTAAGTGAGATGACAGCACGTTCTTCACATTTTTCTGCTTGTGCTATTGCTCCATCGTGCGCATTTTGAAATTGTTTTTCTATTCCAATTGATGCGTCAACCTTCTGCTTTGCTTCTGAAAAACGATTTGTAATTTCCAGGATTACATCTTCTAATATCTTGTCCAGATCGGTTTCCTTATCTTCTTTTTCATCTTCGGAGACAATTTCTATTTGAGGAGAGTCGAGTTTGATAACGACCGTTTTCGCAAGCTTATCACCCATTCGCTGTCTGCCTTTTCCTAAGGCGAATAACCAGTCAACAGGTTGAAATAGTGCAGCAAAACGACGTACGAACGCATCTTTATAGTTGGCTTGTTCTCCATCCTTCAAACGGACTATTTTAAGAGATAATAATCTTTTTCCGAATCCTCCCCCATCTTCACGCCCGTCCATAAAAAAATAACCGTACATCCACAATAAAATGCTTAGAACAAAGAAGGTAGTTGTTGCGGGATCATCACCAAACATCATATAGTCGTCAAAATCAGTGAAAATTACGGATTGTAAAAGTCCTATTAGCCATAATATAATCTGACAGAACCCCAAGAAACCGATGTCCAGCAAAAACGCACCTAACCTTGCCCAACGAGATGCCAATTTAAACTTTTCTCCAGCGATCTTAATAATAGACATGATCCGTATTTCTCCGTCTGATTAGAGTTTATCATTACCAACGAGGATGGTTAAATCTTGTTCTATCGTGAAGTACTCCATTTAAGGAAAAATTACATTTGAGGTAGGTGGTAGTTCTGTCTGATTTGAATCAAGATGTGGCTTCTTAATCTGAATATAGGTTGTAATTCAGAATTGTAACGTCTACTGTAATTTTGCTTTTAATTCTGCTAAATCGTTCTCAATAGATGCTTCTTCAGCATAATCCGCAAATTCACGGTTTAACTTTGTATCCCTCAGATCTATATCCACATCGGATGCTGCTTTTGCCAATGTGGCAGCTTCACTTGCATTTTGTTCCATTTCATTTAGGATTTCGAACGCTGCACCATCCTGAACCTCTGTTAGTGTTTGTTGAAGGTGCTTTTGGGCATCAACATTTCTGTGTTGCGCGATAACAATATCTCTTTTTCTTTCTGCTTCTTCAGTCTTCTGTTGCAATGTTTCAAGGAGCGTAGTGAGTTCTGCCACGACCTGTTTCTGTTCATCCCATTGTGTCTTGTATCGGTTGGCAAGTTGGCGGTATTCGTTACGCTGGGCGAGGTCTTCCCGTGCCAAATCTTCCCGCCCTGCCTGAATCGCTATAGTTGCGCGCTCCTCACACCGTTCTGCTTGGGCAAGTGCACCTTCATAAGCATTCTGAAATTGTTTTTCAACACCGATAGAAGCGTCAACCTTCTCCCGTGCCTCTGAAAGTCTATTCGTCATCTCAGCGATGGCGTTCTCTAAAACCATTTCCGGGTCCTTGGTCTCAACCTCAATCTGCTCCGATTCCGGATCATATTTCACAACAACCGTCTCTGCTAACTTATCCCCTATCCGCTGCCGTCTTTTTCCGAATGTCCAGAAGGAATCCAATGGTTGAAAGACTGACGTGAGTCGGCGAATGAAAGAGTCCTTGAGAGTGCCCGGTTTGCCATCTTTCAATCGAAGTACTTGTAGTGATAGCAGTTTTTTGCCAATCCCTTGTCCATTTTTGAAGCCGTCCATGAACAATAGACCCGCTGTCCACAAGGCAATTCCGCTCCAGGTTAGGGTATGGAAATCATTATCCGCCCATGATCCGATAAGAAAGACTAAAAAGACCTGGGCGGCAACCAGTGCCTTTGTTGGTAGTTTGGTTTTCGGCCCGAATATCCACAGTAATGCGCTGAACAATCCAATCTGAAAAAGACCATACCCCACGGCATCCGAGAGAAGAAACAGAATCAATAGAATACTTGCGAGGAACATTCCGTCTATGAAAAACGCAAACAACCGATCCAGTCGGGAGCCTAATGTAAATTCTCTGCCAGCGATTTTAATGGACTTCACTTTCAAACCCTATAGATCTTTTTCTGTTTGTGCTATAGATGTTTTGATGAACTTTTATTTCTGTAGTTTTGCCTTTAATTCTGCTAAGTCATTGTCAATTGATGCTTCTTCAGCATAACCAGTAAATTCTTTGTTTAGTTTCATATCTGAAAGATCGTTGTCTACTTGTGATGCTGCTTTTGCTAATGTGGCAGCTTCACTTGCATTTTGTTCCATTTTATTGAGAATTTCAAACGCCGCGCCATCTTGAACCTCTGTCAATGTTTCTTGCAAGTGTTGGTGTGCATCAACATTTCTGTGCTGTGCGATAACTATATCCCTTTTTCTTTCTGCTTCTTCAGTCTTTTGTTGCAATGTTTCAAGCAAGTCTGTAAGTCCTGCCACGACCTGTTTCTGTTCATCCCATTGTGTCTTGTATCGGTTGGCAAGTTGGCGGTATTCGTTACGCTGGGCGAGGTCTTCCCGTGCCAAATCTTCCCGCCCTGCCTGAATCGCTATAGTTGCGCGCTCCTCACATTTTTCCACTTGGACAACAGCCCCCTCATAGGCGTTTTGAAACTGCTTTTCTATTCCTATAGAAGCATCAACCTTCTGTCTCGCCTCGGACAGCCGGTTTGTCATTTCAATGATAGCGTTTTCCAAAACCTTCTCCGGGTCTTCAGCTTCAACTACAACTTCTTCAGGGTGTCGTTCGTAATTTACGACAACTGTTTCCGCAAACTTATCCCCCATTCGTTGCCTTTTGCCACCAAGTGCAAAGAGAACATCAAACGGCTGGAAAAAACCTGTGACCCGACGAATGAAAGAATCCTTGAAGGAACAAGGTTTGCCATCTTTCAACCGAATAACCTGTAATGACAGCGCCCTTTTGCCGAATCCTTGTCCATTTTTGAAACCATCCATGAAAAGTAGCACGGCACTCCATACTACGAAATATAGCAACGGAAATAATGTGATAGGGAACATAAAAGAACGTTGAAACATGAATAGCAATCCAAAAAGAGTAGCTAAAATGGAAGAGGTAAAAGAAGTAACCATTAGATCCAAGATGAACGCGAGCGTCCGAGCAGCTCGGGACGCTAATTTGAATTTTTTCCCTGCTATCTCAAGTGGTTTCATCGTGAGCATATTCCTCTTATTGAGAAAACCCGTGTATTCTTGAATGTATGTCAGCAACATTTCTCACATATAAGAATCTGGGTTTTCTCAATTATTCACTTACTAATTAATAATAGAGTCTTTCAAAGTTAAAAGGATAGCCAAATTGTGTGATTACAACGTCGGCACTGTGACTGCTACTTCACGCCCATCTGCTTCTGAAGAATCAATGACACCTTGGATGATAACGTTTGTGAGCATAATCTCATAAGGGTCAATAGGGGAAGGTTTTCCCTCTCTGACAGCATCAATAAACGCGCTATCCTCTTCATGGAATACACTTACTGATTCAAATTCAGTGTAGGTTTCATCATGAATTTCACCGTCTTTATCGCCATAAACACGAACACCATCTTGTGGACCACGAACTTCGCCGATGCCAATTCGTAAGCCCGCTTTTTTACCGAGAAAAATTGTGCCACCAAGCGAATCCATATTCATACACCAACATGTTTTGAACACTAAGCGGGCACCGTTGTCAAAAACAACCCACCCTACACCGAAATCTTCAACTTCTGTTTCTTTGAGCGCAGCATTCCATGTATTGTGTAGACTCAGATAATTTGAGGTAATACCAGAAACAGCAATAGGTTTGGGATGCCCCATTAAATAGAGAGCGGTATCCAAGGCATAAACGCCGATGTCTGCAGATGCCCCTAAACCGGCTGTCGCTTTACGAATAAAACTTCCACCGGGATTCCCACGGCGGCGATCTGCGACGGTTTCAGCGTAGTAAATTTCGCCAAGTGTGCCTGCGTCAACAATTTTTTTCGCCTTGATAACTTGTGGGGAATAACGCAGTTTGAGTCCTATCATCAAAATTTTATCGTTTTCTACAGAGGCACGCCACATAGCTGCTGCTCCGTCCAATGTTGCCTCCATCGGCTTTTCGCAGAAAACGTGTTTACCTGCGTTTAATGCTGCAACGGTCGGCGCTGCATGTACGCCTGTAGGAGTACAAACATACACAGCCTCAATCTCATCCATTTTGAGCATTTCATTATAATCTTCAAATGTGTTTTTTATTCCCCACCGTTCTTTTGCTCGCTCCAAATTTGCCGGAACAAGGTCAGCAGCTGCGATAATTTCTGTACCCTCAATCTCTGCAAGCGTTCTACAATGTGCCTGTGAGATTCCACCTGCCCCAATTAAACCTAATTTGACTGTTCTCATAGTCATCTCCTCATTACAGATTTGTAATAAAGATTTTATCTTATTTTTCCGTTAGAAGTCAAGTGAATTTCTGCTTAAGCAGGATTATTTAGTTTTCGGTTTTTCTGTTATTTTTCACATTTCAATATAACCTTCTGTAGGTCGGGTAGAACGTAGCAAACCCATAAATCAACGCTATGAATGCCTTTATGGCATTCAGCGGGTGGCAATTTAGGAACTTTGATTTGTATTATGCGGTATCTTTAGTCCCGTAGGGACGATATGTTTATAGAAAAATGTTACCCACCGCCTCTTGAGTTCCGTAGGAACGGCATATCTGACTAGTGCTTAGTCAAGTGCTAATTGATGGTATTGAAGTAGTCGGGAATCGGAGTTCCCTCCTACCATAAGCAGTTCATCGGTAGGAGCGATCTCCGAATCGCGACCAACAATAATATGTTGACAAAGCACGAGTAGACTGAGGCGACAACATACCGTCCCTAATGAAGTTTAAATAAATATTTCGGTAGAGGGCGAGGTTAGGAAACCTCGCCAGC
>JAPPMR010000210.1 GCA_028818995.1 Candidatus Poribacteria bacterium
TGCCAACGACTTTTCTACGACTGAGTTTTGTCGCCAACACCGCCGCTAATTTCGCCACGATTTCCCGTGCTTTCTCCATATCCTCCGTTGTGAACTCGCTAAAATCTTTCCGGGTCAGTACCTCTTCTATACTATAGGCGAGCGGATCGTCTTCCTCTCCTTCTTCCGCATCGTCTTCTGTCTCGGCATCCAACCACTGTTCTATGACATCTTGCTCATCGGTAGCGTCGGAAAGCTCTTGGAGACTGGACGGTTCAGATGCCTCTTCCTCTGTCTCAACAGCTTGGAATTCGGGGCGCGGGTATCGCCAAAACAGATTGAAAGCCGTGTCGAATGTCTCACGATCTGTTTCATTAGCGATGAGGTTCGTCCGCGCCGTATGGTAAAATGCCTCTCGCTCACCGATGTCGATGAGATGAACGCTCTCACACCAACTCAGTTGATTGGTGGTGCTCACATTGATACCCATCTGTCGGAGCAAGCGGCAGAAGTCTGTAATTTGTTGGAGAAGGGTCTGATCAGTCATTTTACTGTTTCTTCAGCCACGTTATGAACGTGTCCAGTTCTGTGGAGATGCTCGGGAATACCTTATTCACTCGCTCGGCATTTTTGAGCATTTGTTCATAGTCTAATTTAGCACCGTAGATATAGAGGAAAACGTGACGGAATCCCAGAAGATCTTGTAGTTCCGTAAAAGTTTTTTCCGACAGGACAGGTACCCGTGTCGTTCTTGATTCCGCCATTTGTTGTAGAAGAGCTTTATGCCACTCTTCTCCTTCAGGCAATGCCTTGTCAATCTCGCGCGCAATGTGCTCGAAAATATTTTCCAATTGCTTATAGAAATCGTAGAGGGACCTGGCAATCTCAATCTCTATACTCCGTCTGTACCGCGCGGGGGCATCTTTAATATTTGCTAAAGCTTCCCCGATGAGTCGAACTGCATCCGATACGTTTGTGTATCCATCGGAAATGCGTTGTATTAATTCCTCCTGATTCACTACGTTAGTTTCCTCTCTTTTTATCGAAGTTTCTTGACAGTTAGGTCTAAGGGTTGTGGCGAAGCAGATTCCATTTTTTTCAATAAGCACGGCTTGATTCTGAATACGTTCTCGAAACTGGCCCTTACAATTGTTGAAATTGACTAAATCGATTCTGAATTCTTGGCTAAATCCGATAGTTTGTGCAACAGCCCGAAAATAAAGGTCAGATGGCATCCCCCAAACTGCAATATCAATATCTGACCCTTTTGAGAACCATTTCTGTCCCGCGAGTGATCCAAAAACAGCGACCTGTGTCACACCGAAGTTTTCATAAAGCATAGTGGCAACCTGATGTGCGGTTTGCCAGGCGCGTTGTAGCAACGCCTCATCTACCTTCCGATTCTGGAGGTGTTGATCAAGTCGTCGGCGGCATTCCGCTAATTCTTCAGGCGATAAATCTTTCGCTGTGCGATGGGTATCTGTGGGTTGCTGCATATCACTATCTCCTTGACTACTCATCCAACTCCTGACTTTTCAACCATGCGATAAACGCATCAAGTTCTTTGAAGATCATGTCAAATACCGGACTAACCTGTTTTGCCTTCTGTTCTGTTTTTTGATAATCCAGTTCATCGGTATCAAAGCGAATGAAAAGGTAGCGAAACGCTAAAAATTCTTGTAGGTTTTTGAAAGTTGTTTTGGAAATCACCGGTGGCCGTTTGGCGTAGGGCTTTGCCATTTGTGCAAGTAATTCCTTATGCTCTCTACTGCCATCGGGCAGGCATAGATCAACTTCAAGGGCGATTTGTTTAAAAATGTTCTCCATGCCCATATAGCAATCGGAGACACGTTTAGCCATCGTAACTTCTATGGCTATTTTGTATTCTACCGGAGCTGTTGCTATTCGTTGTAAGGCCTTCTTGATTCCACTGATAGACCTTTCTATTTTCTCGCGTTCATCGGAGATGTCTTGTATCAACTGCGTTCGATCCACGGGATAGATTTCACCTTTTCCAATGCTAACGGCTTGACTCTCAATTCTCTCGCGAAACAACCCTTTACAGCTTTCAAAATCAATCAGATCCAGCTTGAACAATCGGCTAATATCCTCAGCTTCCCATACTGCACGGAAGTACATATCAGATGGAATGCCCCAAACCGCAATATCAATATCCGACCATTTTGAGAAAGACTCCCGTTTAGTAAGAGAACCGAATACCGCGACTTGTGTTGCCTCAAAATCTTCGTAGAGCATTGCTGCAACCCGATGTACGGTGCGCCAAGCGCGTTGTAGCAACGCCTCATCCACCTTGCGATTTTGAAGGTGCTGATCGAGCCGTCTGCGGTATGCTGCTAACTCTTCTGGCGATAAATCTTTCGCTGTACGATGGGTGTCCATACCACTATCTCCTTAGAGAATAGGATAGCACGAAACGGTTAGGTGTGCAAGAAAAAAGAGACGAGATAGCCTTTTGGTCCCCTCGTCTCAACGGCCATTTTATTGTCTGTCTTCCCTTATAATATCCTTATTGTCTGCATTTTAGGACAATGAGAGTTGTTATTAAGTTAATGCCTGTTTGGAATAAAATTAGAATCGAATCAAAGGATAATCATGCGATAGTTTCCGGATTTAGATTTTTTATTTATCCCATTTAGAACATTTCCGAACTCCATGCTTGTATACAATCATTGGTTGTCCGTTAATTTTCATGTAAATTGTATATTGATCATGATCCTCTACAGTCCCACGGAGGTTGTTTCCACGACGTGTAACTATCTCTATGGGGACCTGATATTGTTGGGCTGAGTCAAGAAATTTTTGGTCAACAGTATGCTTTCTGATTGACCGTGGATTCTGATTTCTTGCATTTGGCTGGGTGATATAAGGTGGTTTAATATCATTTCGTACTGATGCAGGGCAAGCAAAAAGGATATGTCTTTTTTTTAAGGTCACAGAATCTCCTCTTATGGTAACCCCTCTCACTTCTGTTGAATATGATGTGATATCGAACAACTCTATCTCTTCATTTCTGGTATCAGTGAGAAAGACATAATTGGCTGACTGAATCATTGCGTCAGACATAAACAGGGGTTCCTTGAACAGTTCGGTGAAATGTTTTGCAAATGGCCAGATTTTACAGAAGTAACCAAATAAGTCATCTCCTCTTTTAAGTATTTGATCTACATCCCAACCCTTATCTACCGGATACTGATGTGGTATTTTCTTATTTAACATAAGATTTGAATTTTTAGAGAAAGATTGGCACTTGTTAGCATACGAAGCGTCTCCTACAGCCCAATTGTGATCTCTAGTAAGAATAGTCAGATTTCCTATATTCCACAAAACCGAGTCCCTATTTTGGCTGTGATTGGGTGGGGCATCATTTAGCAACGGCCAATTCTCTTCTGCCTTTTTCCAGCTACGAGGCATTATATGTTCCAAGTTAAACTGACTGTACGGTATCGAAACTTGTTCTGTCAGGTTATTATCTTCTCTCATTTTCTGGTCAATTCGATACAATATATAACGAACAATGTTTTGTTCATCGCTGGCCAAGTCTATATCATTAACCCACTTTCCCTCTAATGCACCTTTAACCTCCTGATCATTTGGCCACCGACCAATCTTTGAAATTGGATTAGAAAGTAATCTTATGAGGTTTTCTAAGCTAAAATGATATTCTCCGCAAATTTCCTTTATTCGTAAAAAGAATTGGTTGAAAACTTCATTACTTCGAGGTACACACAACGTACGCTGGATCACATAAGACTGTAGTATCTTAAAGAGTAGCGGAAATCTGGAATCAGATTCGGATATTTTTACTTCATTTACTACGAATAGTACAAACGGGTACAAGTTTGTGATTTTGAGGTGCTTATAAAATTCCATTTGATGGCTAATTTCTGAATTAACCTTGGAATCGACCATCTTTTTATAAACCTCTGAATACTTCTGTAATTCAGCGAATTCATCCTCAACTTCTAGAATTGTATTTCTAAGATATACCGTATCATATACATCAAATAGTTGTCTCAGAGCAATGTTCTCCCTACCCAATTTCGCCATTAAAAAATGCTGCAAGAAAAGATCTGATAACTTTATCCTTTCTCCAGCTGTTTCTTTTTCTTCTTCCCAATAATGGTCTTCAAAATCGATCCAGTAATTTTGATGAAGATCATCCCATTTTGATTCAAGTGTTCTTAGAAATAGGTTATTCCTGAGGTGATCGAATTCAGCCAATGTCCTTCCTTTAGTATTGAGTGATTCAAATATCTTTGCCGGGGGCTCCTCATGTGAGTTGAGTAATATTTGAACAACACCAAATCGATCTAACAAAGTATTCAATAGGATCTGCAACTGCCTCCGCTTATCGGGGATCCCAGCACCTATGTACTCTGTAATCTGTTTTACAAAATAATCATATGCCTCGTAAATGCGTCCGCTCTGATTATCTCTTTTACCTTCGATTAATGATATGATTGCACTTCTATCAGAATTTCTTGTATTAGATTCTGGTGGTAGAAGTTTATATTTATCAAATACATCGTCATCAGGCATCAAACCATCATTGAATAAATATAAATCTGCTTTTTCCCCAAGGTGCCTATACCCGGGGGAAGGATGATTGTGACATATAGTGCTGATTGCACACAGAAGGATTTGAAAGGTTGTTAGACGCTGCTGGCCATCAACGATTTCGTACTTTTGTACTCCACCTGTGAATTTCGGTAGTTGTTTTAGAAGGATTGCGCCGGTGAAATGCTCTTCACTAGGATCATCAGACGTATTTTGGAGATCTGTCCAAAGTTTTTCCCACTGATTCTCCTGGGTCCATACGTAACGCCGTTGATAGACGGGAATGATGTACTGTTCTCTACTATCCCCAAACAGTTTACTTACTGGTACATAGTCTGCTTTCATATCTAAATTCTCCTTATGTAATTGCCAATACGGTAAGGGTATCCGAAGCGTAAAAAACAGTTCAGGACTTACACAGGTACATTCGCTGGCAAGGTTTCTGAACCTCACTAATGGTGCCATAGATAACGTTTCATGAAAAAATTGCGTAAGTCCTACACCTAAAATAAGTTTAACAAATCAATACCTTCGGAAAAAAATAGTGGGTTTTACGAAGGTCGTTCCAAATGCCTGCGAAAATACACAAGACTCTTTCTCACATATCAAAAGGATAAAGGTCACAGTCCCACTGACAAGGCGGTGGAAGTATAAATACACCTTGTTTTAAGGAGACATCCGAAGCAGCTCTACCGAAACGGAAAGTCTTTACACCGAATATAAAATACTTTCGGCAAAACAATACCTTCGCCAAAACGATTGACTAAATTGGGTAAATATCCTAAAGTTATAGATATGTTTGGACAAAAACAAGGAAACTATAGTAGTTTTAGATTTCAGGCACAATCGCCAGATATGAAATTGATTTTGTTCGCCCAACAGGTTTCGGAAACACTGGGGTAAACCGTAGATCTTAGTGTACCACATTTCCGATGTGTTTTCAAGTTTTTTCTTTAAAATTCACTACAACATTGTTGTCTTTTAAGTAAGCCGGAAAGGATTCCGAATAGATTTATGCTTCGCTTTGTTGCAATCTTCGTATGCGTTCACTGGTTGAAATTCTGTTTGGGTTAAGTCTTTTTGCCTCCTCAAGAAATTTCAATGCCTTAAGCACATCCGCAGATTTATAAGCTACAGATGCTTTTCCTATAAGAAGTGAGTCTATATTCTTCTTACCAACTCGTGAGGCTTCTTGATGTGCGAGATCAAACTGTCTCTTTGCCCTTTCGAGCTGATTTTCCTCAAGATAGGTACAACCCATCAGAAAATGTGTTGACCATATATGCATATTTCCTTTGGATTTTGTCGCAATATCTAAAACTTCTTGAGATACCGAGATTCGTCCGGATTTCAATAGTGCCAGGGCACAGGTGTGGAGGACATATGAATCAGCGTACTTCAATTTCAATTTCTGGGTATTTTCTTCAATTATAGAGACTGCTTGGTTGTAGTCACCTTTACTAATAAAAATACGAGCGAGACGTTCGACGATGAACAATTTATGTTGGCTTGCTTTTTGAGGAGACCATTGGCATTTTAAAGCTGCTTGTAGGTAACGTTCCGCAATCCCACGTGCTTTGATGGCATTATCATTTTCCTTTAAACCGTAACCGCTAAGTATCCAATATTGCGCGAGAAAGAACTTGCCAATTGAATACAGCTTGTTAGTTCCTTCCTCAATACCATTATGTGATGCTAGCTTTTCCAAATTTTGTTGCTTGGCTTTGACACTTCGTCGTAATTCAGGTGGGCAATCAGTTTTGCAGCATTGCTTGATCATTTCTATTGCTTGTTCAATGCTCTGTTCATCAGTTTTATTGATGACAACCTGCTGGTCAGACCGGACATCATCTCGTAGGTTTAGAGCAAATACAGATTCATCCCAATCTTGCTTGATTTTATTGTAGTAAGTTTGACTAAGTAAATAAAGTGATTTGATATAGTCCTTCCGATGTCTTTTACGTAAAGATTCATCCCGTAGGTTTTCCCATAATTCTTTAGCGGCTAATAGGGCACAGATACCTTGCTCGCGCAATTCATCGGCTTTTTTTGACTTTTCTGTGAAATCTCCGTAATCTTCGTAGGATCTACTCCACAATATTTGGTTCGGCAGAACATCAGTTAAAATACGTCCTTTACGATACAAGTCTTGAACGCGATTTGGTTGAAGATCAAGAGTTTTATCAACGGTTTTGAGAAAATTCTCGATTTCTTTCCTTAGGTTTCCATCTCGCCTGCCCCGTGGTTGAGTTAACTCATTAATGTTTTGGTAGTATGTGTAAGCGAGATCTGATCGGTAACTCGCATTTCTAGGATCGATCTCAATGCAGCGTTTTCTGGTTAATACTGCGTGTTTGCGGTATTCCGCTTGTTGTTTCAAAAAATCATTCTTGCGGTTTTGATCTCTGAACGATGACAATTCTTTTGGTCCTGTTTCTGCTAACTTCGCACATGCGAATCCAATGTCACTTAAAATCTTGGAGTTATTCCAGATTAAATCATTCTGAGATAGCTCTGTTATTGGTTGGAATTTTCTATAGATTCCTAGCCAATCATTTTTCGATTTTAGCCTCTTTAGTTGTTCTATCAAAGTTTGACTTGTCTCTGCCATCTATTTTCTCCCTTCAGTTACTAGATTTTTTATGAATTTATATTCATAAGGTGGACAGCAACACCTTTTCAACAGCGACAGGCAGTTGAATTAAGTGAAAACGGTTGGTTGTATAGGTATAGTCTTCGCCACTTTCATCTATGACGCGGATATAACCGTGAGAAGCTGCTTCGTCATTCTGAATCACACGATATACTTTCCCTATCTCAAGAGAAGCGGCATATCCTTCGTTATTAAGGCATAGACCAAATTGCAGAGATTGGTTTTCTTTTTTCTCCATCTTTAATCGTGTCACAAGCGCGCTTTCAAGCGTTCCAATTCTGCTTGGAGCCGGGCAACTTCAGCCTCTGCTTTGTGCCGAGCATCGGCTTCTTGATTGGCGCGTTCTTCTGCATCCTCAGCGCGTTCTTCTGCATCCTCGGCACGTTCAGCAGACGTTTTTAGCCACGCTTCTGCCTCAGGATCGTAAATTCCTAAACTATCATCAAGGGCATGGAATTCTAAACCAAGCGTTACAGACGGAAGTCCACCGGTAGCGAGAGACGCTATTTCAACATAATCGTCTCCGATGAGACGAAATCCGAGCAAAGGTGAAGGTAAATAACGCCTATCAACATCGTAAACGAAGTATTCAGGAATGCCGATCTCTGCATAGAGCTGCACCTTTCTCGTCAAGTCATTGCGATAGGTCCCTTTGCTGGCGAACTCTAATATGAAGTCCGGGGGTTTGCCCTCCTCCCATATCTTATAGATACGACGTTCCTTTTTGCCGATACCGAAGGCAACAAAAATATCGGGCGAAATGGATTTACGGGGGTTTCCCTCTTCATAATACATCATCATATCCCCAAGGACATAAACATCCGGGATGTGTGCGAAATGGTTTTCGATGCGATTAAAATTCTTTAGGAGTTCTCTAAAATGGCGTTCAGTTTCAGCCATAGGTTTGCCATCCGATTCAGGATATAGGTCCGCTGTTTCTGTCGGTGCGGAAGGGAGTGGAAACGTATTTGAATGTCCCATAAGTCTAACTCCTTTTCCGTGATTTCTTAGAGTCAGGGATTACTAAATAGTATCAAATTGTAGCATATCTTCAGCGGTTTCTCAAATTAAAATACCTGAAAAACACGCTTTCGCCTACGGCCAAAAATTATACATCGGTTGTTGTATTACGACGCTGACGAGGCTCCAGATACCACCCACAGTAAAATCACCTAACATCAATCCGATAGCAAACATCACCAACTGCTGTGATGCCCTCGGTCCACCAATCTTTAAGACGCTCCACTTGATAATCGAACTCACCAGCATACAACTCCACAAATACCGCATCCCCCAATCGCTGGAGACAACGAATCCAATCGGATGGAACGGCCA
>JAPPMR010000317.1 GCA_028818995.1 Candidatus Poribacteria bacterium
GTCCTAACATCTTAGCACGGTTGAAACGTATTGATTACGAACGCTTAGCCAGGGAATGTGGCACCGCTGTTCCCGGTTTTCGGAAGGGCGATCTTGTGAAAGTTTATTCCGATCATTTTGATGTTCAGTCGCAACGGTAGGATATTTTGAACAAAAAGCGACTCCAGAAGATTGCCAGATTTGCTTTACCGACCATCTTAGCGGTTGTTATCTCATTTTTCCTTTTAAAAGAGATTGATCTCAGAGAAATACCCGCAACACTTAGCAGAATCTCAATTAAAGCGATTTTAATAGGATTCAGCAGTTATTGTCTCTTGGTGTTAGCAAAAACGCTACGGTTTCGAACCCTACTCGGTTTAGATTCGAGAGTGCATCACATTTTTCCAATTCTTGCTTTGCACACATTCTGGGGCAATTTCCTACCGATGCGGACAGGCGATATTTCCTATATCTATCTCATGCAACGACGACAAAAGGTAGATGCAACGCAGGGAATTGCCTCACTTATGGTGGCAAGTGTCATTGACTTAGCATTGTTAATTGCTTTGATGGTTGTTACTGCGACACTTCTGCTTCCGAAACTGGGTGGTAAGTTTTCTTGGACGGTGCTTTATCTAACACCATTACTCATTGGCACGGGATTAATAATCCTGATGATTTTGGCGTGTACCGCGCCGAATCTTTGTAATAACCTTGCACTGAAATTTGTAAAACCATTATTGCGTTCGGAAAAACCTACGCTGACATGGATTGCTAACAAATTTATCTCCATCCTCAATGAAATCACCGCTTTTCGATTCAATCTACGTTTTCTAAAAGTTTGGGGATATTCTTTATTATGTCTTGTAATCCGTTTCGGGTTTCAGTGTTATCTTGTTGCCGAGATGGGTGTTGATATTCCGTTGACTGAGGTGCTTTTCGCGCTTGCATTTACAAACGGCTTTAATCTTTTGCCAATACAGACGGTTGGGAACTTCGGCACAACAGAATTTCCGTTTGCATGGTTCTTGAACTATTTTGGCACATCAATTGAAACTGCCACTATCACCGGATTTAGTTTACACATTTTGATTCTACTTTACTGTTTGCCATTAGGCGTGTACGGATTCTTAAGCAAACCAAAGGAGCAATAATATGAGAATTATCGACCCACATGTTCACGTTTGGAAAGATGATCCGCAGTTTCCGTGGGCACCCGGAAGAGGAAACCCACCTACAGAGGATGCTACACCCGAAATGTTACTTGAATTAATGGAAGCGAACGGTGTTGAAAAAACTGTTCTGGTGCAAGTCATACACTATCTTTGGGACAATAGTTATGCTGCAGACGCTATGAAAAGATACCCTGACAAATTTATGGGTGTTTGTAGAATTAACCCAGAAGACCCAGATGCCCCAGATCATCTCAGTCATTGGACAGAAGAGGAAGGCTTTCACGGCGCGCGTTTGAGTCCTTCTGTCGGTACTGATGGAGATTGGTTTGCCGGTCCATTGATGCCGCCTATCTTTAGCCGCGCTGAGTCGCTCGGTGTGCCAATGCTACTCCTTACAAGAGCAGAAAGATTGACTGACCTTGTACCACTTTTAGAACAGCATCCTGACCTTGATGTTGTGATTGACCACATGGCAGATTGTTCACCTGACGATCCAGAAAAACTGCAGTTATTGCTGAATCTCGCTCAGTTTCCTCGTGTTTATGTCAAAATTAGCCATACGTGGTCAATTTCCAAAGAGAGTTATCCGTGGGTGGACACACATGAACAGGTTAAAAAGGTATATCACACCTTTGGCGGGTCTCGGATAATGTGGGGAACGGATTGGCCCGTCTGTTTAAGCCGCGCAACTTACGCGCAGACGTTGTCTGTTGTCCGTGATGAAATGGATTTCTTTACACCAGAAGATAAAGAGTGGGTGTTAGGAAAAACGGCACTGCAACTCTGGCAATTTCCCTTGTCTTGATTAATTTTTTCCCATCTGTTATAATACAATTAATAACACAATCCATGAGGAGAAAGGCAATGCCGTTTTGTCCACAATGCAAAACTGAATATAAGGAAGATGTCTTGACTTGTTCAGAGTGTCAGGTAGATCTTCTTCCCGGCTTAGTTCCTGCCCAAGTTCCGGAGTCAGTTGACTGGTACGTTGTCCAATCTGTGCCGAATGAAGTCGCCGGGCATATCCTCAAAAGCGTGTTAGAGGATGAAGGAATTCATGTCTATTTGCGAACACATGAAATGCCAGCTCTTGGCGGGATAAAAGGTAACGTCGGCAAGTCTGAATGCGGAGATATACTTGTCCCTGGTTTTAGCGTGCAACGGGCCCGGGAATGTCTCAAAGCATATTTTGATTCACTAAAAGAAGATTAGCATTCGTAGATGGTAGACTGCCATGAAGGCAAAACAAATCTACCTTTTTAAGACAATGAAAACACATAATGACACCAGCGGGAAAGTTTATGTTAATGGATACCGCCGAAGTAGAGGAACTTACGTCAAACCGTACTGGCGAAAACATCCAAGCAAACAAATAGGTGCTGGTAGGCATGTTCCTGTGCAAAAAGAGCAACTTCCACTTTTTTAATTCGATTGAGTATCCCGTTATCACAAATTGAACAAAAATGTTAGAAATACCCGATATTTACCACCTCAGCGAATTTTTAGGATAAAGTTATGATCTGTTTTTTCCGAAGCTTGCAAGCTGGCTACATCACCCCACTCCGCTTGCAGGCTTTTGCTATTTTACTGTGTTTGGTAACAAGCACAACACTTTTGGGTGATGTTTACCGCATCAGGAAAGGGGATAACCTACTGATTGCAGTAATTGGACAGCCTGAATATTCACAGTCGGTAATAGTCCGTGAAGATGGAAGGATTAGTTACTTCGGTGGCGATCTTCAGGTTGCCGGAAAAACAACTGAAGAAGTTAACAAGGTCATCCGAGATTTTCTACTAAAAAGTGAACTTGTTAATAACCCCGTCATCATGGTCTCCCCAATTTCCCAAGAGAATGGTATTTATGTCGGGGGCGCGGTGACCAATCCGGGACGCTACGTCATATTTCCAGAAAGTGATATTGATTTATCTCGTGCAATTGCGCTCGCAGGTGGAATGACAGAGAACGCCGATGTCCAGCAGGTTCAACTGATCCGATATAATGGTACTACTCACTCAAATGATACATCAAAACAGGCTCAATCAAGTCCTCTCCCACCCCAAAAACAAACCACACAGGTTGAAACTTACGACCTGTCAACAAACCAACCTTACCTTGATATCCGTGTAAATGCAAACGATTTGGTGTTTGTAATGCCGCTCAGTGTAATTGAAGTGCAAGGGGAGGTAAAGGCACCCGGAAAACTATTTATCCGGAGAAAAATTAGCATCGCTAACGCATTAGCAAGAGCAGGCGGATTCACTGAAGAGGCTGATTTGACTGCCCTGGTGAAAGTTGCAAAAGATAACACCATTACCGAATTAGGTGTCACAGAACAATTTTGGAAACCGACTGATAAAAATGGGACAGAAATCTCCCTTTCAGATGGTGACGTGTTATTTGTTCCGAATGCCTTCAAGGTAGAGCCTATCTACGTGAATGGTTATGTGCGTACACCCGGGGAGCACCGTGTTCGAGGTCCCGTGACATTACAGAAAGCCATCGCAAAGGCAGGTGGTTTTGAGAAAGAAGCGAATAGAAAGAAGTTTCACATCCATCGCCAAGACGGCACAACTACTGAACATCTTTTTAAACCCGGCACAGATACTACTTTACTTTATCCCGGGGACATCTTAGAAATACATAAGCGGTTTCAAATCAATTGGGGATTGTTTAGCACTATTGCCTCTACTACCATTGCAATAACATATTTCGTTAGAAACCTAACTGGGGATTAATGCTGCGATCGATTTTATGAATTGTCTGTAGTGTTTAGGAAATAGCCAACAGTCTCCCTTGTTTAGGATCAAACGAGCAATTCAGATATGTCTTCCCATTCGCCTGCCAAGAAGTTAACTCCACCTGTTTCCCGGTCTGCAAAAGCTGCTCTTCAACCGACTCTGCTTCAACATTGATCTCAACCAATGTTTCAATCGGTTTTTCTCCAGTATTAAATAGGTAAAACGTTTGATATTTTCCGTGCTCCCTGTGATGTACCTGCACTACTTCCGTTGGTTGATTCTCCTGTCCTGTATAAACCGAAATTGCCGGTGTAATCAATTTTTTTAGTATTTTTCTAAGATCCACCACCCTTTCCCCTTGCGGTCCATCTAATATGGTAGTCCGGTGTTTATAAATTAGGCGTTCCAATAGGTATGGTTCAAGTCCAACCCGACCATTAAGTAGATACGGGACGGGTGCGTTAACAATGAGTTTTCCCTTTGCCTTCAAGAATTCTGTTAGATGTTGCACAGTCGTTTCATGCAGGGATAAACAACTCGGTAACAATACAAGACGATATTTCTGTTCATTAAGACAAATCATGCCTTCCTTCTTTTCCACTGTAACATCAGAGAATTGTACTTCTGAGACGATGTCAAAATCATAACCCATATTCCACACTGTCTGACACAACCATCCCCATGCTTTTGTTATACTATTCCACTGTTTCTCCTCAGGTTTCATCCAGAGACTCTGTGTCGGTGATAACATCAAAATTGGACGTTTCGGATGCCTGACCTGTAGTAATTTTGTTAAAGATTCATTTGAAGGTGGTTCGTAATGGTTCTCGCTAACACGGTTTGATATCCATTGATTGAAGCCGAAAGTTGCATCAATGAGACATTGGGAAAATGTATGTGCCTTTTTTCTAAAAATTCCAGCATATTTTGCACTGCTACACACCGACTTAGCAACAACAAACCGCCGCGATGTGTCCAGCTCCGATACAGTAAGAATTGGACAATCCACCTTCTCCAATAGTGTTCCCAACTCATACTGTAACAACCTCGCGCTTGCAGGTAGTGTTAACGCTAATTTTAAGCGATGCTGATGACAGAAGTCTTTTACCCCGCCCAAGAAACACTGCGCGAATTGTGATGTTAATTCCTGCCAGAAAACACTTCTAATCACTGACGAATCATACGTATCATAAAAAAGAAAAGGTAGGAAACTTCCACGAGCATTCGTGGAAGTTCTATGATTATCTTGGAAGTTTTCTTCGTGGATGTGTTCCAGTAGCGTGCTACTCCAAGGCACTGATGCGTTATCCGTTTCAAACACAGATAGGAAACGTGGTAATTCGATAGCAAAACCGATTACGGTATCTGTCCCATAAGACCCTATATAACTCGTTAGAAACCGTTTTATAAAGGCGTTAACACCAGAATCACTCAGTAAATCATCCGCGTTTTCTTCAGACTGATAGATGTAAAGAAGTGTCCTGCCTCGTAACCGCTCTGCAACTGTAAGATCGGATGCTATACAACGTTGAATATAATCAGTGACGTTGTAGAATAAAGCGTCTGTTTGCGGTAGGGCAACGAGATAGAATTGATTAAATGATATATCACTATTTTCATAAACATATCGCAAGTTTTCTTGGATAGATACAGCTGATTCTGATGCTTTGAAATCTAACTCTACAACCTTCAGTCGGTACCGCGTCTGAATTGTTGCAGAATCCAATTGGATCCATGCCTGCCTGCTAAACCGAGCAAGTTTGGCTAATTCGGTTCGATGCGATTCAGATTTTTCTATACTCGGATAGGATAGCAGAATACCGTTTGGAATATAGGTTAAATTCGTTTCCACAAATATGTCTCCAAGAAATTTGCATGTTTTATCGGTTTTGTAGTATACTTTAGGATATGTATTGATTGGATAAATTCGCTTTGTCATTTTAACACGTTTCGTTGACAGATGCAACATGACCATCTTTAAATTCCGTTTATGGTAGATTTTAACAACTAACGGGATTTTGAATTATGAATCAACGCCGAATACTCCTAATAATATGGTTTTGTCGAGATTCGGAGATCGCTCCTACAAGAGACGTGTCTATTTATTTTATAATTCACCCTAATGTTCCGTAGATTTATATTCATTGTGTGTAAAGAAAAATGAGAATTCTTGAGAACCTAATTACAGCATTTTCAGCACTTCGTGCAAGCAAACTCCGAACAATTCTGACATTGTTAGGGATTACGATCGGAATTGCAGGTGTAATCGCTATGATGTCGTTAGGTGCTGGCGCCGAAAAACTCGTGATGTTAGAATTTGAAAAGATCGGTGGTCCCAGTATGTTTGGTGTCTATCGCCCCGGGTATGTACGGCGCAATCATCGATGGCAACGCAACACAAGTCCGCATTATCTAAATATGACGGATCTGCGCGATGTTATGGAAAAGTGTCCTTCCGTTGAAATAGCCACTGTAGAAGGCAGTTATTACATCAGCTTTGATATTGAGGGAAAACACCGACCGACCTACATGCGTGCAACCACAGTTGAATATCAAGGGGTCCGACAGTGGCATACGCAAGTTGGAAGATTCCTTGCTGATACCGACATGGACCTCTGGAATAAAGTTTGTGTCATCGGATCACAAGTTTGGAAAGAGCAGTTCAAGGGAATGGATCCGATCGGAAAAGAGGTCGGAATTAATAACAAACGTTTTACAGTAGTCGGAATTATGGAAAGCCGTGGTCCCGGTTTAGAAGCAGGCAAAAGTGATGACAACATGATCTTCATTCCGATCACGACTGCACAAACACGGTTTTGGGGACACGATAACGTTGGACATATTATGGTGCGTGCGAAAAGTCCTCTTGTAGTAGACCAAGCAGTAAAGGAAGTACAAACCATAATTAGACGCAACCATGGTGGTGACGACACATTTTTCAGAACATGGCAAGCACAGAAAGGAATTGAAAGCGCCAAAAAGACTATTTTTATTATTGGGTTGGTGTTAGTTATCATCGCTTCTGTTTCGTTGATTGTTGGGGGCATCGGTATCTTAAATATTATGCTTGTTTCAGTTACAGAACGAATACCGGAGATCGGATTACGGAAAGCCGTCGGTGCGAAAAACTACCAAATTCGATTCCAATTTCTGACTGAATCCATCCTTTTGTGTCTCATTGGAAGCTTGCTCGGTATTGCATTAGGGGCGTTAGTCGGACAAGGTTTTGCGTGGGTCGTTAGCAAATTCATGAAAGACATGATCGGATGGCCCTCTGTCATTACCATAAAATCTGTATTGACTTCTGTCGCTGCAGGGACTGCTGTTGGGATATTTTTCGGTTACTATCCTGCCAGCCAAGCAGCAAAATTAAGCCCAATTGATGCTATCCGACATACATAGTAGGAATTAATTTGAAGGAGATCGTAGGACAAATCACAAAATTGCATGAACGGAATATACGACACAGAAAAACTTGGCATTATAGCAGGAGCAGGAGAACTTCCAGTTCTTGTCGCACAAAGCGCAGCCGCACAGGGACGGAAACCAATAATCATACAAATCACAAAAACAGATGAACAACGTTTTTCAGGAATACCGTGCGAAATCTACTCTTACGGTGTTGGGCAGATTCAGAAAATCACGCAAAAACTTCTCGATTTAAATGTAAAAGAACTCGTTATAATAGGAAAAATTGAACCAAGTATCCTACTCCGCCCCTTCCAAGTTGATGCAACCGCACTCAAGATTTTGGCTCAGAACCGCAAGCAAAAACCCGCCGCACTCGTCTCAGCAGTCCTTGAACATTTTCAAAACACAGGACTTTCTATCCTAAAACAGGATCATTTTCTATCCCACCTATTACCTGACCCCGGTATACTTACAAAACGCAACCCGAATGATGCACAGTGGGATGATATAAAGACCGGCATAGCGACAGCGCGACAAATAGCGAACATGGATATTGGACAAACTGTGGTCCTCAAAAATCAGATTATCCTTGCAATTGAGGCTATTGAAGGAACAGATACCACAATCCAGAGGGGTGGAGACTTGGGTGGAAAAGGCGTTGTCGTGGCAAAAGCCGCATCGGAAAACCATGATTTCCGTATTGATGTGCCGACGGTTGGCATGCAAACGCTTGAGACACTGCATGCTGTCAAAGGCAGCGTTTTAGCAGTTGAAGCAAGGCGAACCTTTGTGATGGAGCCAGAGACACTATTTGAACAAGCTGATCGTTGGAAAATCTCAATTGTTGCTGTGGAATAGGAATACCCAATACATCAGACAACGTTGAATTTTGAAATAGGTTACAGAAATCTGAAATAATATTTGACAAACAAAATTCTATGTAGTATTATCTTTTATAGTAAAATCCAAAAATATGTTCACATTTTAATAAACAACAATCCCACACTATCACCGTTGGCGAGGTTTCCTAACCTCGCTAATGTAAAAGTAATTATGGATTTTACTATAAAGTTAGAATAACCCTACACCCATAAGCAATTTTTATGGAAGAAGATGTCCCCGAAGAATGGGAACATTTCACACAAATCAATGCAGATTACTTTCTTTAACGTGAGTTTGATAAATATTTTTAGAAGTTACATATCATTGGCAACTGATAGT
>JAPPMR010000721.1 GCA_028818995.1 Candidatus Poribacteria bacterium
GGATATTTTTGTCGGTGCGAGTGCCCGCGCAGTTGGCATGGGAAGTGCTTTCACTGCCGGTCCGTCGGCGACCAACGGTTTTTTGTGGAACCCATCTTCATTAGGATTTATGAATGGCGTGGAAGTCAATATGGGCGGGATGCCGCTTCCCGGAAATGTATCGAGCCGCGATCAGGCGTTTTCAGTCGCAGCGAATCCGCACACGTTCGGTTTGACGAACAGAAATCTGGGAAATATCTCCTTCGCGACGTGGCTTGATGGTTGGAAAAATAACACGAGGGAGTCTACACAGATCGTCCTTTTAGGATACGGACTGGCACTCGGACAGAGGGCATCAGCGGGGACAAACCTCCGCTACTATCAGAATAACACACCCATCAGAACGAATTTCTTATGGAGTGTGGATTTGGGAATGCAATTCGCCTACCCATTGGAAAGATGGGGTGATGAACTGACGGTCGGCGTGAATTTCTCCGAATTGAGCAGCGGTATTCGAGAAAACGGCGTACTCCTTGAGAGCGCGCCTTTAGCCGCACGTTTCGGCACAACTTATGAGTTGGGCAGTGAGACCCTTTTTTCTGCTGACCTTGCTGTTCGAGGATCGAACGACGCGGTTGGTGGGGAACGGTTCCGATTGCATATCGGTGCTGAACGTTGGCTCATTGATGGACACGTCGGATTACGCCTCGGTTATACCGCTTTGACTGCTTCTGAAAGGTTCTGGAATGGTGAGTTAGCACGAGGCTTCAGTTTCCGAAACTCGGCAGGACAGCTTGATTATGCGTACGTCACTGGTAGTGAATTGGCACGGGGCATTCATTGGATCTCTGCAACATTGCGCTGGGGTGGGAACGGCACAGCCCCCGTATCGGTAGCGACGCGCACTGAGGCATCGGATGCCGATGATGCTGCGCCGATTTTAATGCCGGAAGCACTCATCGTGGACCCTGAAACCATTAGTGGAGAATTAAATCTCTCCGAGCAAGCGATTTCACCGAATGGCGATGGTGTTTCGGATAGCACCACATTTCGCCTAAGTTTTGAAGATAGCATCGCACCCCTACGGTGGCAGTTGAACATCACCGATGAATACACCGAAAGCGTCTGGAGGAAATCTGGAACGGATATTCCTTCAACGGGTGTTGTCTGGGATGGGATTGCGGATACTGGCAATTTAGTCCCTGATGGTGACTATGAGGTGCAACTCCACATTGTTGACGCACAAGGCACACCGTACCTGAAAGATATTAAGGATCTCACGATTGACCTCATTCCAACGACATTAGAGATTTCTGGGAGTGCACCCGCGACCGTCGCTGTGAAAGCGTGGGATATTAATCCGCTTACGCATTGGAAACTTGAACTTTTCGATACGGAAAATGTGCTTGTCGAACAGATGGAAGGAAACGGTTCGCCGCCCGCCGAAGTCTTTTTGAGCAAGGTTCAGACACAGCCAGCTACTACATACATTTGCAAGCTGCAGGTTCAGGACATCGCGGGGAATCGGAGCACAGAACAAACGCAGCTGCAACTCGGTGCTGGCAGTCAATCGGCGACAGTATCTGCAGCACGGCTCACATTGATGGTTGGCTCTTTTGCACAACCCTACAATGCCGAACTGATGGCTGCGAATCTGCAGCGTATGAATCCGGACGAGAAGGTACAAATCTATACAGCTGTGGTTGACGCGAGAACAGTGCATCGGGTAACGATTGGAGAATTTGCAGCACGGGAGGAGGCAACCGGTCTCAAACAACACATTCAAGAGACACAGGGGATTGAACCGGTATTGATTACGCTCCAATAATATGGCTGTCGGTGTATGGCATGCAAAACGAATATAACTGTCACAGGGTGTTTATCGGTTAGCCTCATGACACATAGGACTTTTAGGGGTCGGTGTTGTTGCTAAGGTAGAAGCAGGATGATTTCCCGCCTGAGATAGATTCCGTAGTCCCTCATTAATAACCGGTCCGCCTAAGCAGGATTTTAGTGATTTTCCAACGCTTTGAATATTACTCAGTTCCAACGCTTGGGTCAGGTCCAGCTGCGCCTGCATAAGCCAGTCAGTAAAACACGTTTTTCGGATAGGATGCTCCTGCCATTCCCCTGCGAAGTTTTCAAGCGGGTTTACCGGATTAGGTATAAGAGCCATACCATTGCTATCATACTTAATATGACAAGACATTTCTCCTACAATTTTCAACAGAGTTCGTTGGAGATCTGCCTCGTTGTCATAGACCTGAGCCGCAAGTGTCGTAATGATGATAGAGAGGGGCTTAGCCTTTTCGTCGTAGGCAGATTGATTTTCGTTAAACCAGATGTCGCGGTGCCGTTTCAATATCTGGATAGTTCGTTGAAGTGGCGTTTTGACCTTATATCCCGGAACCTCCTCAACTCGCCGTTGGATTGATTCAGCAAAAGACTTTCGGATCACGTCGAACTGGACTTGCATGCAACTTCGGAACCATTCTGTATACCCCTTGGGATTGCTATGAGGCCAGTCAGGACTGACTTTGGAGTAACTGGAGAGGGTATTATCCGTAATTGCAACCGTGGAATCTGCCCCATTAGGCAGCACGTAACGGTATGATTCAATAAGTTGTTTGAAAGACTCCGCGTCTGGAATTGTGGGCAAGATATTGATATGAAATTGAGCACCATCGGCGTAATTCAGCGTCCAGCAATGCTTACTTTCTTCTGGTCGAGAGTACATGTCGTTAGCACGGGCATAAGACTTGATTTCGTCCCCAACTAAACACTTTAGTTTCTCTTGACTTATCTCGGTTTTCTGAAGGCTCAACTCACTGACAAGGTCTATGTCGTACTCTTCAGCACCAGAAACAGGTTTTATAACTGTGCCAAGCAGAAAAGAGCCTTGTGGATAAATTTCAGGCTTGTAGCAAGCAACTACAGATTCGTCTCGTTCTAGCCATGCTCCGATAGATTTGTAGCGTTTTGTCGCTTGTTCGTAATAACTTTCAGGAATGTCCAATGCGTTGGCTATGGCCTCAAGCGGTGAACTGGATTCTCGCTCAAGCCTTTCATAGACGACTTTGTCTACGGCTCGTTGAATCTGTCTTTTTGTAAACTTCCCTCGTTTGGGTGGATATTTAATAGTTCTTTGTCTTGCCATGTGAATCACCTCTCTGAATCACATTTCGATAGGTTACTCGCTATTTCTTTCCAGCCATCTTGCAATCACCAAAGCATAATCATTAAAAATCAAATCCTCAGCATCCAATCGAAGTTCTTCAGCTGTTTGAGGTAGATCCCTCAGAAAAGTCTGATAACGTTCCCAAATGATACTTCCACCAGGGATCGTCTGCCTCTCGGAAGCGTTGCGGAGCCAGTTACGAACGGCTTTAACGATTGTCTCAGCATCGTTTTTATGCGCATGAATGTCCTGTCCAGCGATATCCGAAATAAACTGTTGATACCGATACGATTCTTTATCCAAGACAAGACATTTTTTCCTTTTTTGTTCGGCCATTCCAAATTTCTTTGCACCCAGAAAAACACCTAATTCCAGAGGCATGTTAAACCGAGGGAATCCCGAATTCTTATCTAATTCCGTTCTGGATATATCGTGAATGCCGTAACGACAGACCTCAATAATGTTATAAATTTTATCGATTCGTACCTGGCTCGCGTCTTCTTCCTCAAGAGCACACCGAGCAACGAAACCACAATCATGTATCGTGAACACTATCGCATCAAACAACGGCTTATAATCTGAATCAAAGGGACAATTGATAAATACATTGTCATTGTAGTAAGGACGGTTCATAGCACTTCCTGTCTGAACTTCAGGTTTTCACAGATTTACATCTGACGAGGACTGTGTAGCAGTTTTTAATTCTGCTTTTTCCCGACTCCCGTCTTATATAGATAATCCGTGATTCAGATGCCAGCTATGCACAACCCTGATACCATTAATAATACCATATCTATTAGAAAAATATCAAGGTGAAATGCAATTTAAAGCCCAGATGTTTGTTGTCAAACTCCGAGAGAGCCTGAAGACCAACTATGCTTGGATGTTCCGTTCACTACCTATCTACTCATCAACATACCTACTTGGAAAAGGAATGCCTTCAACTTAGGTCTTGCCAACTCTGTCGTGGGTCGCAGTTGGCTTTTTTCTACCGTGGATCTCGGCTCAGCGTAGAGCGTCTCATGCAGTCCGGTCTACTTCATGGAGAGAAAAATCAGATAGTTTTCTTTCCATCTAGTGGAGCCGTATGCGCTTTGATGAGCACACTCTATAAAGATTACTCCGCTCGAATGCTAGGTCATATGGACATGCGATGAGTCGCCCTACTGCAAACATTTATATTTTCCGATGCCATAGTAAAGAGGTATTTTCCAACCTTCATGTGTATTGAGGACTGAAAAAATGAACTCGTTTGTGGATTTCATAAGCGTGAATTGATCTTAAGGACTGTCCTTAATCCATTCTGATCATCATATTCACATGCGAAAATTTCAGGATCTGATTTTGGTAGAAGGACCCGACCACATTCAACGGCAATTGGTGCTGGAGCTGCTGGGATAATAGAGATTTGGCAAGAGTCTCCATGCGTAGATTGAATCTCGTTCAGCAATTTCCTGTATTCACGACTGAACTCTTCTAACTGTTTACGAGACTTTAAAAAATGTGGAAAAGGATTTTCAATGGTTATCTCATAAACACTGAAATTCTCCGAAACCAACGGTTCATGCCGATCACTATCAATTTTTCCACTTAGAGACAATACGATTGCAACGCTTGTACTATCCTTGTTAACATGAAGAGGATTCACGATGTAGTGCGTTTCTGTGTCCTGTTCCTCCTTGGGCCAGGACCAGGTATGGTTTGTGTCATCAATATTTCTGTGTGACTGGTACAAATCCGCTGGAACAGTATCACCAATGCACTTTCCCAAGAACATTAATAGTGGCATAGGGCCAATAGCAAATACCGAGAGATGCTTAATCTCTTTTCCATCTACTCCTGCGTCAAAGCACCACTTGATTTTTCGCTGAATATCTCCAGCAAAAGCCTGCCAGTACTCTATATCGCTGTGACCGTCAAAATCGTCTCTTTCAATCCTAATTCCTTTTTCATCAGCAGGGAATTTGGGAAACATTGCATTGCGATAGGCCTCGGGGTTAATTGGAACAATCCTTTCGCCTATATTAACGGAGAACAATAGTACCGTAGATTTATGGATCTCCTCTGGATACCTCGTTTGAATCTCGATTCTTTCCTCATGCTTTTTTTTCCACTCCCGCAGTAACTCCACCGGATATTTCTCATAATTAGCGTCAATCTCTATATGACACCTTTGACACAATAGCATAAGGTTAGAAAATTCGATTTGCAGATTTGCAGATTCCTCGCTGCCTCTTGGACCGTCTTCACTAGCAGCTATAATATGAGCTACCTCCCCAAAATTTCCATCGGTTAACGTCAGGTCATTACGCCAAACGAGTTTGTTACAGCCACTAAATTCACAACGCCCTGCTGACTTACCGAACAATTTCAACTTAGTATGCAAGGGCACATTTTTGCGAGTAATCTTGGGTTTTGGTTTCCTATTCTTAGTCATATGTTTAATCTCCTTATTTTTTTATGATAGGTCTGAACTCTGATTATCTACTTCAGGACTCACCTATAATCCTAGTGATTGAAATTAAGGCCGGATTCAGCTCTCCTACCCTTCTAATATCAAATGAATTGTGGTCCGCAATCGCGATCCGTTCTACTAAGTCAGTTATCATTATCAACGCATTCTTTCACCAGATAAAATATGTTCTGCTAGCCCCACCGGCGGTTTTGTCACGTAATGTGTCTGACGAATTGCAACATCAGATGCTGCTTTCCTTCTACTACGTTTTACGGATTCAACTTGATCCATGTGGCATTTTTTATACTTTTTACCACTTCCGCATGGGCACAAATCGTTTCTGCTAGGGTGAAGTTTTGCTAGATTTAACATCTCCGCTTCATATTCCACCAACCCTTTTTTTCCATGTGAGTATTCGCCCCAAAGATCCTTGCGATTAGCGACAATCCCGAATTTCGCTGTGTAAGCAAGTTGATAAAAAAATGGAATTACCTGTTCAGGAAGGAACTCTTTGATGCAAAGATTCCTGTTACCTCCGTATTTGATGCCTAAGCAACAACTGTCATCTTCAGGGTAAAAATGCAGATCAATGATTGGAACATTGTATTTTTTTGAGATTCGATGGTGTCTGCCTCCAATCTCAAACACTTTTGGCCACCCATTCGCGTCTGGACTATCCAAGCGTATTTCAATCTCGAAAATGTCCTTAATGAAGCGGTCTATTCCTCTGGCATGCTCGCCAATTACCAATTTTCCCACCCTGTTGTCGTAGGCAGCACAAAAATGGAGTTCTCCGATTATTTTTGAAGAACTTGGCTCGTATTGTAAAGTGGGAAAGTATGATTCTAACCATTTGATTTCATCGTCTGTTATCTTCATGGTCGAAATCACTGCATCTATAGTTTTCTGCTGTGCATAGAGTTTTCCGGGCTTTATTGATGCTGACAGAGTAGACACATAAACACTTTTCGACTCAGGAAGGTTCCTTACTCCTTCATTGATAACTCGTTCGCCCAAGCACGATTTTAACGATTTTCCAACGCTCTGGATATCACTCATTTCTAACGCGTGGGTCAGATCTGACTGTGCCTGTTTAAGCCAATCTATGAAACACTCTTTTCGGATAGGATGTTCCTGCCATTTGTCGGCAAAATTTTCAAGTGGATTTACTGGATTGGGTATGAGAGTTATACCGTTATCATCACGTTTAATATGCTTATGCATGTTACTTACCACATTCGACAACGCTTCTTGAAGGTCTGCTTCGTTGTTGTAAGCAAAAGCGGCGAGCGTTGTAATAATGATGGAAATCGGTTTAGCCTCTTCATCGTAATCGGATTTGTTCACTTCAAACCAGATGTCGCGGTGTCGTTTTAATATCTGAATTGTTCGCTGAAGTGGCGTTTTGACTTTATACTCTGGCACATCTTCAACTCGCAGTTGAATTGACTCAGCAAGAGACTTTCGGATCGCGTTGAACTGAATTTCCATGCGACTTCTGAACCACTCTGCATATCCCCTTGGATTACTACAAGGCCAGTCCGGATGGATTCGCGTATAATTAGGGTGAGTCCTATCAGTAATGGCAATCGCGGAATCTGACCAGTTAGACGGTGAGTAACCTTTTGACTCAAGGAGTTGTCTAAACGGCTCTGCATCTGGAATCGCTGGCAAGATGTCCATGTGAAATTGAACATCATCCGCATAATGAAGCGTCCAACAACGTTTCCCTTCTTCTACTGGAGAATTTATGTCATTTTCACGGATGTAGGACTTAATTTCGTCCCCGACTAAATTCTTTAGATATGCTTGGCTGATTTTATTTTTCTGAAGACTCAACTCGCTGACAAGGTCTATGTCATACTCTTCGACATCGGAAATAGGTTTCGTAACTGTGCCAATCAGAAAAGAACCTTGTGGGTAAATATCAGGACTGTAGCCAGCAACTATAGATTCATCCCGTTCGAGCCATGCACCAATAGATTCATAGCGTTTTACGGCTTGTTCGTAGTAGTTTTCAGGGATATCTAATGCTTCAGATATGGTCTCGAGCAGTGAACTAAAATTATACATGGGAGAATCCTCCTTCATTTTTGGAAAGTTTTGACTGATTCTGTTGATTGCTAACAGAACCGTTTGAAGTTAGAAAAACAATTGAAAATTCCATATTAGTCCCTCCGTTATCAATGGTTAGATTTCCTTGGTTTTGTGACAACTAATTCAAATTCCCCATTCTTTCGCTGAGCAGCACTATGTCTGAACGTGGAATGTTGTTCTTGATGAGCATCAACGGTACTGGGAGTTTCAACCTCAACAATTTTGGTTCGACTCCTCCGTGTTGCCAGAATGTCAGGAATTCTCCCATCGTCACCGATTGGATCCGGCTGATCGAAATTCGGTAGATCAGCCTGAACTTTCCACCCTTTGTCTTTAAGCTCATTCGCGAGAGCACGAACACAACGATCATGGGTGGATTGGTTTTTGCTTTGCCTACTCATTGTAAGTTCCTCCTTTGTATTAAGACATAGGCTAAATCATATATTGTATATAATACCATTAAAAACCCTACATGTCAAGGGAATTTTTTACGTTTTATATTTTCTTTTTTTTGAACTTATTATTTTTTAAATTTTAAAATATAAATTAAATTTAAACTAAAAACTAATTTTTATATATTAATTACAACCAATAACGAATAAAAAGCCAAAAAATTAGGAAAATCCCGTAAAAACCGAATATGTTTTAGCCTTTACTTAAAATTTGTTTCCTGATATAATATATTTGCTTGTGCATTATCATTGGGAGGGAATAACTGTCATGAAATTAGGAGAGCGCCTTCGTCTCATTCGTAAAGAAAAAAAGTTAACCTTAAAGGATTTGAGTCAACGCGCGGATCTCT
>JAPPMR010000491.1 GCA_028818995.1 Candidatus Poribacteria bacterium
GCCAAAGACGTGCCTCGGTCAATACGAGTCTGCAATAATGGATTTTGATACCGCTATACGTCTCGACCCCGATCATGCTAATGCCTATTTCATTCGGGGCGGAGGAAAAATGGTTCTCGGTGAAACTCGAGAGGCGAAACAGGATTGGAAAACCGCTTTGAAACTTGCAACACAATTAGGCAATGTCAAACTCAAAAAACAGATTAAAAGTGCTCTACGTCAGTTCGGATAGAGCGTAAAGTGCTATAGATTTTCTAAATAGAGATTCACAAATCACATAATATTATGATAAAATATCAGAAATTATAATTTTGGAGGTACATCCCATGACAGAACAAAATGATCCAACACAAACCCTTGAAACCACACAACAAAACGATCCAACACAAACCCTTGAAGCCATAACGTTGCGTGAGATGTTTCAAGGGCCCGTGCTGCTCGTAACTTATGAAGGCATCAAAAAGGTAAATATCACAGAAATAGAGAAATATGAGATCCATACATCTACAGGATCGTTTCATAAAGTAGATGTTCTTTTTTCTCTGATGCCAGAATCCGCGGAGAAATTAGAAAACGCTTTGCGGATAAACAAAGAAGTTGAAGAGCAAAAACTCCGAACCGATAAAGACCCACATAAACGACCAAAAATCATCGGGAAACGCCCTATGCGCAAGTTGGCACAGAAAAACGTTAAGGTGACACTCCGAAACGGGCACATCCTTTACGGTATACCGATAGAATACAACGAGTATAACTTTACAATGAACGTGAATAACCAGATGGTACTTGTCTATAGACACGCTGTCTATCAGTTTGAAATCGTCAACACACAAAATAAAGAATCAACAGCCACTGAAAAATAGAATACATTTTACTTTGGCACAGAATTTGCTTGTGTTAAAAGTGAGTTAGACTAAACCGGTAGATTGGGTTGAACGGACACCTATTTTGGGTGTTGGTTACGCAAGTTCAACCCAACCTACGCGCTATTTTTTCTAAATTCAACGAAAGGAGGTGTCCAATGGAAACCGAGCAAAAATATCGGATTGCGCCACCCGGATTCACATCGGAACAGTGGGAAACGTTCAACGAAGACGGTATCATCTTTATTGAAGACGCCATCTCCGATGAAGATATTGACACCTATAAAGATGCGATAGATCGTGTCGCTGCTACCAATTCGAAATGGACACCAGGTGGCTATCTCGGCATGGAGAACATAGTCGAACGTGACCCTGTGTTTACAAGTTTAATTGATCACAAACGGCATGTCGGTTTCGCGTACGACCTTTTCGGAGAACTTCTTAAACTACATCAAAGTCAATTTTTCCTACGCCCGCCCGGTGGTAAACAATACAACATTTGGCACCCCGATGGCGCACGGGCGCTTCCCTACGGCGTGTTTTCGCCAAAATTGCCGCTCCAAATCAAAATCGGATATTGGTTGACAGACCTCCCACATGAGAAGATGGGTAATCTCGTTGTGTTGCCGGGAAGCCATCGTCAGCAGTATATGGATGGTTACGATACCCACAACAGCGTTCCGGGAGAAATGGCTGTCTGTCCCCGTAAAGGCACAATGACGGTGATGCACTCCAGCATTTGGCATCGTGTAGAACCGAACGAAAGCGACGTAGTCCGCTACAATATCTTTGTGGCGTATTGTCCATCGTGGGTTACCCCTGCGGATCGGTTTCACTCCTCGCCAGAATGGTTAGAAACGCTCAACCGCGAACAACGCATCATCATGCGGAGTTATAAACATGCGTATCATAACGCGAAGCCGCCCGCTTCCGATTTTCCACTCTTTCTCGAACGTGACAGCGGTATTGAGGCAGACGAAGGAAAGTATTTAGATCACGTGCAATTACACAGACGAAAACGACAAACAATGCATGAACGTATTGCAGAAATATAGGCTAACCTAAAATGAAAAATCTGTTCCTCAAAGACATGCGATATCGTCGAGCCAGAGTTGTGCTAACAGTTCTCGGCATCACCGTGCTGATTTCGTTGATTCTGCTATTAGGTGGAATTATGAACGGCATGCGTATACAAGCACAACAATATGTGAAATCTACAGGTGCCGATATCTGGATTTCTGCCGAAGGCTCTGGCGGCGCATTCATTGGGTTTTCATTACTTGATGAGGAACACATGGCATTTCTTAAGGCATCGCCCGGATTAGTCCCTGATTCCGCCTCCCCACTGATCTTTGCACAAGCACGCCCAAATGTTCGTGGGAAACCCACGAAAGCAATGGTTGTTGGCTATACATTAGGCAAACTTGGCGGTCCGAAACATGTTGTTGAAGGGAGAATGTTTAAATCGCGTCAGTTTGAGGATTATCGCCCTGAAGACCCTGTTCCTTATGAGGTAATTGTTGATGAAAAGATGGGGCTTGAAGTCGGCGAATTGATCTCTATCAGCAAAGAAAAGGTGCGAGTTGTCGGAAAAGCCAAAAGCCTCATGTTCGTTCTGGATACCCCTTTACTCTTTATGGATGTGCGTGCGGCACAGAAAGTTTTTCTTGAAAACACACCTTATGTCAATATGATGATCGGCAAATCAAACAATAATGAAAATCCTACAAAGGTCGCTGCCAATTTAGATGCGTTTGAAACTATAGAAGTACGCACCTTAGAACATACACTTAAAGACATTATGGAATATTGGGTTGACAATCCGATGAAAGCGGTGCAATTTTTGCGAGTCATGCTCTGGTTAGCTGCAGGTTTGATAGTTGGGATGATTACTTATGTGACGATGCTTGAAAAGACACAGGAAATTGGCGTACTAAAAGCTATCGGTGCTTCAAACGGTTATGTCATGGCGCTTCTACTCAAACAGGTCGCCCTCATCTCTGTCATTGGTGTGCTGCTTGGACTTATCTTATCCTACATATTTGCAGTTGCAGCACCTATCTTCGTAGCAATTAATTTAGTTGAATCCATCATTGTTGTGTGTATTAGTTTCGTTGTGTGTTGTGGAAGTGGTTACCTTGCAGCGCGGAAAGCGATTATGGTTGATCCGATGATAGCGTTTCGTGGCGAGATTGATTTCGGCATAACACAAGAAAATCAAAGTTTTGCGGACGCTGAAGATTGAGTAGAATACGTTACCATCAGGGCACACGCTAAAGTACTCTTGGTAGGAGCGGTTTCCAACCGCTCCGTAGCGTTATAGTTATAGTAGATTTTGGAATTTTTTATATACTCTGCACCAGCGAGGTTGGGAAGAAATCAACGGTATGAATCATGGCGAATGCCAAAAGCGCATTCGTCTTTAGGCATTCCCCGCCTCGCCTACCGTGGGAGGCAAGTATAATTATTTGTATTCTTCACCATAAAAGGTATGTATAATGGCAACAATCATAGAAGGAATTGGCTTAACCAAACGTTTTGGCACGGGTGATGCTGCTGTCGTCGCAATTGACTCGGTTGACATTCAAATCGAAGAACGTGAATTGGTGATGATTATGGGAGACAGCGGATGTGGAAAAACAACACTGATTAGCCTTCTTGGATGTATTTTAACACCAGATGCGGGGGAACTCCGTATTGATGGTGAAGCAATAAATCCCGAAAATCAAGACTTGAGCGTTATTCGCAGACAAAAGATTGGGTTTGTTTTTCAGCTGTTTCATCTTTTGCCATACCTTACTGCACTTGAAAACGTTATGGTTGCCATGGACATCGCTAAGACAAATGCAACTGAAGCAGAAAAACACTCCACAGAATTGCTCACCCGAGTCGGATTAAGTGAACGCCTTCACCACCGTCCTGCCCAGCTATCTGGTGGTGAAAAACAACGCGTCTCTTTTGCCCGAGCACTTGCGAATCGTCCCAAAATCATCTTTGCTGATGAACCAACCGCCAACTTAGATAGCCGCCAAAGCGACAACTTGATGAGCCTAATTCAAGAACTACGGCAAGAACACCAAACCACCATCGCCATTGTGACCCATCATCAAGGGCTAAAAGAGAACGCTGACCGTATAATTCACATGAAAGATGGAAGGATTGTTGCAGCTTGAAAGATAATACTGTATTTTTCGCATTTAGTCGTAGTATTTTTGCTTCAACCATTTTTATTTTAACAATAGTCTCTCCAATTTCCGCTCAGGAACGATTAACACCACTTGCAGAGCAACACTTCTTAACAAATGGGTTCTACGGTGGCGGTTTAACATTCATCAATGGAGATGCCTATGTCCGGATTCAACTTCAACCGGAGATTCCACTTGGAAAAATCGGTATCGGTTTTGACCTCGTTTTACTTTACAACCCTTACGCAGAAAATGCTGAAGATCAGTTCCTTGCTGAGGATGCTGAAGCATGGGACAGCGCAAGCACATGGTTAAGGTTGATCCGCTACATCAGCTACGGTGATCCTTACGACCCTTTTTACTTCCGCCTCGGAGAGTTCGATTTTCTAACAATCGGACACGGATCAATTATGTCTGGCTATTCTAATCATGATCGGCGCGGTTTGCACCTGAACTTAAGAAAATCTCATAACCGATACGGTGTGGAAACGATGGTGAATGACATCGGATATCCCACAATTTACGGTGGGCGTGGGTTTTTTCGCCCTTTTCAACGCCCAGAAAATAACAATCTGCTGACACGATTTGAACTCGGCGCTACCTATTTGATCGATATTGACCCGGATTCACTGCAAAAAGACGAAGAACCTTTAGACGCTGTCGGTTTTGATGTAGGATTTCCTATTATAGAACGAGATTCTTTTCGGCTCGATCTATATGACGATATCGTTATGATAAATCCACCCCCTAATCCAGAAGATTTTGCGTTAGAGTCTATAGCAGCTAAAGAAAAATCTAAATCACATTCAGAAAACGCCGTAAATGAATTGGGATGGGGTAACGCTGTTGGCATTGGCTTCGCTGCTACCAAAGCCATTTTCAAATTTGAGTACCGTATCTTTAGTGATGGCTACATTCCCGCTGTGTTTGATTATACCTATGAAACCGGGCTGCCAGAATTTTGGGGCTACGAGACGAACAATGCATTGAGACGCGGATTTTTCACACAACTCATCTGGCAACCGATGCCGCAACTCCATTTTTTAGGGGCTTATGAACACTATAACAACTATTCATCCAAAATCTATCTTGGTATTAAAGAATCCGGATTAGTTCCACGTATGACGTTTCGTGCATTCTATACAAAACGGAATATCGGTGAAGATAAAGAAACAAATTTTATTTCTGATCTCTTCGACCTGGATGAAAAATCGGCACTCAACCTTGAAATCCGTTATGCAATCTTTCCACCTATGCAAACAATTTTCATTAAAGAGTATCGATATCGGCGTGTCCAAACGGATGAAGGCACTTCACAATTCGAACCGATCCATAAAACTTCGATCATGGTAGGGGTTACAACAGATTTTTAGTATTTATGGGGACGATTTTTATATGCGTTCGCCGCATCGGAACCCAATTTCTGGCGCGAACACTGACGAATCGGTTTTCGTTGTGTGAAGGCAGGTACACCTTAAACTTTCTTTTCATATCTTCATCTCTGTAACAAATCAGGACAGGACGTTATGGTGGATTAGCACATGTCTAAACGTGAAGAATTCATAGCAGCAATCAACATTTTCATCGCTGCTTCACAGTCAATCACAGCAGAACAACGTATCGGTCTGCTCCAGCAGGCGGTACAGGAGTATGGTCTCTCTGCTGATGACGCTGATGAAATTCTGAAAGCATCAGGGTTAATTGTCGGTGACAGGGCAAACTTTTTTGAAGTTCTGGGACTGTCCTTTGAAGAACTTCAAAACCAGAGCGAACCTAAAATTGCAAATCGCGTTGATGAAGCACACAAAAAATTGTATAGTGAATCATTGGTAGCAGGGGGTCGTCCTCGCACCGATGGCAGAACAGAAGAACAGTGGCGCGAACTCTTGAATCGAGCACATGATACGCTAAAAGACCCACAAAAGCGGGTTGAACACATCGCAACGTTACAGACTGAAATATTGCAACCTATTGATCTTACCTCGCGGCAGGAGTTCCCTACATCCGAAAGAACATCTTTAGGAATCTCAACCCCAGAAGAACAAACAGAGACAAAAGAAGTTGCTGCGTTTACAACACAACGTCCTGAATTAAAGGGTATTTCAAAGTGGATTTTTGAGATTAGTGCTGTCTTTTTTGTTGGTTTCTACATTTACAGTGCCGGTTTCGGTTCTGCTGCTGAACAATTCCATCTCGGTTTATACTTACTATTCACATTCTCCCTAATTGGCATTCTCTATAAATTCCGACAAAGTTCTCCCGCTTCGCGTCCATCCATTATTGACATGCTGTTGGTATGCCTGAGCGTCTGTGCAATCGGTTATTGGATTATAGATTATCCCAATATTGTAAACCGAGCAGGTGCATATAAGGATTTAGATGTTTTGATGGGTGCAATGGGACTCATCATCAGTTTTGAAATGAGTAGGCGCACAGTTGGATGGGGATTACCTATTATCGCCGCCGTCGGTATTCTATATGCCTTGTTTGGTCATATTATGCCGGAAACTATCTCACACCCAGGCTTCTCGTTCAGACGGATTATTGAACACTGCTTTTTTGGTCAAGATGGGATTTTCGGTATTATGGCAAACGTGATGGCGACTTATGTGATTCTTTTTATCTTTTTTGGTGCGTTTTTGGAAAAATCTGGTGTAGGTCAATTCTTTATCGACCTACCGATGTCGTTAACAGGCAAATCAATTGGTGGTGCTGCGAAGGTTTCTGTTGTTACCTCTGGTTTCTTCGGTTCTGTTGCGGGTAGTGCAATCGCAAACACTGTTACCACTGGGGCTTTTACCATCCCGTTGATGAAGAGGACCGGTTTTCGTCCACATATCGCGGGTGCTGTTGAAGCATCAGCCTCGGTTGGAGGTCAATTCCTACCACCGGTGATGGGGGCAGGCGCATTCCTCATAGCAGAAAGGACAGGAGCACCCTATAGCAAAATCGCGCTCATATCAATTGTGCCAGCAGTTCTCTATTTCTTATCTGTATGGGTAATGGTACATTTTGAGGCAAAGAAACAGGGACTTGAACCGATACCAGAAGCAGAAATACCCAAACTCTTTACACTTCTTAAAACGGGTTGGTTTTACCTATTACCGTTGATAACGCTCATTCTATCTCTTATGAGAGGTTATTCTGCTTACAAATCAGCATTTTTCTCAATTCTCGTCACGATTGTCGTTAGTTACTTTCGTCCGGAAACGAGGTTAACACCGAAACGTATTTGGGAAGCGATGGTCACCGGTGCGAAAAACTCACTTGCTATTGGCGGTGCAGTTGGCACGATAGGTATAATTGTTGCCATCATTGATCTGACAGGTTTAGGTAGGATATTTCCAGATTTAGTGTTATCAGTCGCAGGGGATAACAGAGCGATTGCAGTGTTACTCCTCGCAGCCGCCTCCTTAATCTTAGGGATGGGAATTCCGGTCACTGCCGCCTATCTCATCACCTCATCACTCGCTGTACCAATTCTTACAACGCCAGAGATGGGTATACCGGTCATTGCTGCTCACTTGATTATCTTCTGGCTTAGTCAAGATTCTAATATCACACCACCCGTTGCGTTGGGGGCTTATGCGGGTGCAGCAATCGCACGCGCAGACCCATGGAAAACAGGATGGGCATGCTTTAAATTTGCTAAATTGCTATACATCATGCCTCTCTTGTTTGCCTATACACATATCCTGTTTATTGCAGGCACGCCATTTCAATATGTGATGTCTACCGTAACAGCATTGGTCGGTACTGTCATCTTTTCGGTTGTGACGATGGGCTATTTTATGCGGAAAACGCATTGGTATGAATCTATTCTACTCGCACTCGCAGCATTTCTCGCATACACCAACACTCTCTGGACTTTCATCCCCGCAATAGCACTTGTCGGCATTGTGTTCGTTTATCAGAAACGTACCGAAACGTAGGCTAACGCTTCGGTGTGTCTACAATCTCTTGAAGTCGTTTCAAAATGTTATCTGCTGCACGCCGAGATGTGTCATCATTGAAATCATTTACTGCCTTGCCTGCTTGGTAAAGATTCCCCAGATAGTATCGCTGAAAAATAAAGTACGTCCATGTTACCGCATCTACGTAATGTCCATCCAGAACGCTATCAACAGCAACAAAGCCAAAAACGCCATTGAGTGCAAGCGCGTTTAATCCATCTCGCCAATTGCTTGCGTAGACCTGCCCTGTTCCCGGAAGGATTGCAGACAATACCTTAGCAACTTTGGGAGATTTCTGTGGTAGATTAACTGCTTTGTCTAAAAGTTTATCCAGCATTTCATCTGTGGTATAGTGTCGTAACACCTCGCGCGCTTCTTCCCATCGAAACTGATAAACGTAGACAACAGCTTGCAAGAAAAGTGCGCGTTGATACAGCGGTCCAGAGGTGGTGCGCATTGTTACTCTAATCAATTCAAATCTGGCAAGATCGTAATTCTGTGAGG
>JAPPMR010000122.1 GCA_028818995.1 Candidatus Poribacteria bacterium
TTGTGAAGTTTGCCGGAATTTCGCTGGCAGAGGCAGTTTCACTTGCCACGCTACAACCTGCCCGATTACCTGGCTTGGAAGAAGATATGCTTAATATGAATGAGAATAGTCAAGTTAACCTGATTTTATTTGAGTGGAATGATGCAACTTGTGAAATAGATTTGATGGCGACGATTCTCAAGGGGCAAATGGTTTATCAGAAAGAAGTCAGGACTATTTATGGTAGAGATTAGAATTAACGCTACATTCTTAAACTGTAGGAGGGAACTCCGATTCCCGACTGTTCCTAAGTTTCTGTCGCGATTCGGAGATCGCTCCTACAGAGGAAACGTAGATTTATTTCTATAGTCCACTATAGTTTTAGGTTTTTTGTCCATTTTAGCCGAAAAGTCGCGACCGGGAGGTCGCTCCTACATTTAAGAGTCCTACACAAAAAATGATACGGTTTGAATCAGATGAACCTAATTTAAGGCTTTTTTTGGCAAATCATAGCGGTGATCCAGCAGAAACGTTTGAATATCGGAAACATTCGTAAAAGACTTCTATCAATCAATCTAAGAACTTGGAGTGTCCACCGATAGAATATAGGAATTGGGATTATCCGTTTCCAAAACAGCGCGCCTAAAGAGAAGATATGGAATTCACGGTGTTCCATCTCCTCGAATTCTTTACCTATTGCCTCAATATCGTGAAGTGAAAAGTAATGCAACTCACGGGAGTATTTGAGAAACAGTTTGCGATAGAGCCACACTATCGGGTGATTTCGCATATTTTCCATGAAAATTGCCTTTCCACCCGGTTTAAGAACACGGTAGCACTCTTTCGCAGTTTGCTTGTGTTCTGTAAACACCAACACAGATTTAGAGATGATAAAGTCAAAGGTATTGTCAGGAAAAGCGAGTTGGGTAGCATCCATTAGGGAAAAGTCAACAGTATCCGCGACTTTGTGTTGGTTTACCCTCTCTTTTGCTTCATCAAGCCGAAAGGGCAACAAGTCAATACCAACAACGGATGCCCCTTGTTTTGCAAGTAGTGTTGCAGTACCGCCTGTGCCTGTGCCTAACTCAAGAACCTTTTTCCCTTCCAATGCTCCGATTTTGGGAAGGACGTACTCAAAAACGGGTAGGTAGAAGTCTTCCCACCAGAGCAAGAGATCCGTTTCAACAGCACAGGTGCTCCCTTTTGGTTGCGATTCATCGGGTTCACGCAAACCTATATTTTCCCCATCTTTCGTAGATTTTCAATGCATTTTTCGGCACATTCAAGCGGTGGATACGCATAACTTTCCTGCTCAACGATGTACCACTCAGTGCCACCGACGGTTTCGAATGCATGAAACAGATCGTCCCAAGGTATATCGCCTTCTCCGATGAGCGCCTTGTCGTTGGTGGCGGAGAATTCTTTGATATGTACCAATTTTGACCTGCCTGAGTAACGTTCGATAAACGTAATATTATCCGCTCCTGCGCGGAGGACATGTCCTGTGTCAATTTGCAGGACAATACTGTCATGAGTGTTGCTTGCGAATGTATCCCACGGCACTTCACCTTCTAAAGGTTTAAATTCACCTGTGTGATTGTGGTAGCCAACAAACATACCTTGGTCAGAGATTTTCTCTGCAATCTCATTGAATAGTTTTGCTGTGTTTCGCCACGCCTCCTGAGAATTAGTGTACTCTCCCCCTAATCCCGGCACAATCAGATAGGGATTGCCAAGAATTTTATTGAATTCCACTGTCTCGGCGAGTGTGTCACCGAGTAGTGTGTTCAATCCTGTATGCGTGCCAACAACTTTTAATTCAAGGTCGTCACACATGCCGCGCAATTCTTCTGCTGACCGGTCATAATAACCAGCAAACTCAACGCCTTCATATCCCATCTGTGCTACCGCTTGAAGTGTAAGGGATAGGTCTTTTGCACAATCTTCTCTAACAGAATACAACTGTAACGCTATCGGAATTCTATCGCTCAATTAGGTTCTCCTTGTTTGAAATTATACCATTTCTAAATGATTATGTGGCATTATTTCGTAGGTCGGGTAGAGCGAAGCGAAACCCGACACGTAGGATTAGATAGGGTTTCCATGTCGGGTTTCGCTGACGCTCTACCCGACCTACATTTTATTTATGACAATTTGTCAATTGGAAATGGTATTAGTTGGTGAAAACAGTTCAAAAATTAAATGTAAATCACGCAATAAGTAGTTTTGGGCTTGGAATGTAATTTCAACGCAGGATCATTTTTGGTTTTCCGATTGCCTTGGATTTCCATCACTGAACACCCTAATTTCTCGTAGTACAACATCCTGAAAGGACACTTTTGTTTTGCCAGTAATTGGTTCTCGTGTGGTGCGTGCTGAATCACGATTGACATAGATAACAACTCTGAGCATCCGCACTGGCCTGTTAATGTCAATGCGTATTACCTTACCGTTTACGGATCTGGCAATCTTTCGACTTTTCACTGGTTCAAAGTGAGATGCTTTTTCATCCGCCATCTCTGCAGTAGATGTGTCTACAGAGAGACGTAAAATGTTTGAAATTGGATGCACCTCAATGTAAGTGACATGCGTAAGTGTGTTAAGTTGAATCAGTGCCTCAACTTTATCTTTTCCTTCCAACCAGTCGCCATATCCGGTACTGCCTTTATAATTAGTGTTATCCTTTTCAACAAAGGTTTTTACCTTCAGGATACTGGATGTGGAAAGATCGCCATCGACGAGTGATGGGTACTTCTGGCAGGATAAGGATGTAGCCTCTATTCGTCTTGGAAGCGACTGATACAAAGATGCACAACCTATTGTGAGTAGCCATACTCCGATTACCATACATAAACGTAAAGAATGGGTTCTACTCAACATGGTTTTCACCTCCGTTCATTACTGAAAAGTCGTTTTTCACAGGAATTTACATGTCCAAGCTATTTATTTTGGTGAATTGTCACCTATTTATTAAGTCTTATGTCATCGGCAGGTTGACAACCTGACCACTATCAGCAGAAACAAGCCCAGCCTCCAAGATTTCTTGGGCATCTCGGCTAATATACGGACAGCACAAACCGTCTATCGGTTCACCTGTTTCCAAGCAGTGAATCAAGTATTCTGGCGCGTTCCGCTTACCCTCTGGAATTGGGTCGGGGTCTATCACTTGAGTATCACCGCCAGCGGGGTTCAAATTTACTTGGTTGCCGGTTACCGTCAATGCTCCTTCGGTACCATAGACCACAGGATTTGGTGTGACGTAGCCTGTTTTTTGTGTCCACGATGCCTCTGTGATACCGAATGCGTTGCCGTATTTCATCAGGATAACAGCATTGTCATCAGGGAGAGGATAGTCTTTGACAAAGGTGCCGCGGAAGGCAGTTACCTGTTCAGGTAGACCAAGTAGGTAGGCACACATATCTGCACAATAACAGCAGTAGTCCATCAATGCCCCCGCACCGTTTTTCTCTTCATCGTATAGCCACTCGTAGAAATAGCGAGAACACCCTATCTCTTTTGGTCCGTTATGTGCTGAACGCCATTTGAAGTAGAAGACATCACCGATTGCACCGTCTTTGATTAGCTGCATTGCAGTATTCAGCGCAGGACTCCACGCAGTGGGCCAATTAATCATCAGGGAAATGCCAGCGTTTTGTGCAGTGTTAAGCATTTGATCCGCTTGGGACAGTCGTGCTGACATCGGTTTTTCTGAAACAACATGGACGCCTTTAGATGCTGCAGCTTCAACGATTTCTGGTCCCGCGTTATTTTCTGCACATGCTTGAATGATGTCTAATTCCTCTTTATCTAACATCTCTTGCCAAGAATCATAGACGTTTTCAACACCTGTTTCTGATTTGAATTGGTCGCGTAATTCCGCATTGACATCGCCTGCAGCGACGATTTCAACGTTTGGGTGCTCTTCCCAGCGATTCAGTTCACCCCAGACATGGTCATGTACGAGCGAAGCAAAGCCAACCCGATAGGTTTTTGACATAAATTACATCTCCTGTATTCAATTATTTGTTTTACTTATTCCTCAGCGCGAACGGCAATTTTGATTGCTGTTTCACCGTTAATACGGTAACCACCATCAAGCGCCTTAAATCCGTCTTCAACCTCTGAAAGCGGTAACTGGTGGCTAACCATGTCAGCAAAAGGCAGATCACTTTTTTCAAGGAGCGGGAGTCCTCGGACGAAATGTTCGTATTGACTTCCCCAGATTGCTTCAACGCGAAGGTTTTTACGCATGAGCAATTGGTTGATATTAAAGTCAATTGAACCCATATCCACAAAGTGACCGACTTCAACAAAAGTGCCGCTACGCCGGGTGTAACCTAATCCCTCTGGTGTCGCAGGGAGGAATCCTGCACATTCAAACACAACGTCTGCCCCCTCATTACGCGGTGTTTCCGACTTAACAAGTTCTGTCCGCTCCTCCGCAGAGGTGACTTCTTCAATATCAATTGTAACATCTGCCCCGAACCGTTTTGCCAGTTCCAACCGTCCAGCAGGACCGCCGACCATAATTATCTTTCCCGCACCGCTTAATTTGGCACAAGCGAGGGTTACCAGTCCGATTGCGCCAGAACCCTGCACAACGACGGTATCACCGAATTTTATCTCTCCACGCATGACCGCATGGACACCAACAGTGAAAGGCTCTGTAAGCACAGCAACCTCTGGTGAAACATCTGTTTTCATGAAACAGGTGTTTGGGTAGGTGAGATACATGTAATCAGCGAACCCACCACGGAAGTGTGGCGCTTCATCAGGATTCCATTGAAAGCCGTACCCGCCATAGTCGGTGCCGGGTGCAAATATAACCCTGTCTCCCTCTTTGATCGGTTTGCCAACATAATCTGTTTTCACGCCTTCACCGATTGCCTCAACAATACCGACATTTTCATGCCCTAATAGAATCTCTGTTTTAAAGCCGTTCTGCCAGTTATGGAGGTCGGTCCCACAGATACCTGCTAACTCTTGACGGAGTAGCAGCGTGTTAGGATCGGGGTCGGGTACTGGGTATTCGCGTATCTCAAAATCTTTGCCATAAGCAACTACGGCTCTACCGGTTCGAGGCATAGTTATCTCCTCTCAAAAATGTGAGGTAAGGATGGGAGACCAACCTTTACCTCACAATCTATTTTCTCAGACATATTTTCGCTTTTTTCGCTTGAGAATGATGAAAATCACAACAACTCCGACGATTGAAATCCACAGCCAATTGGCTTTAAAAATCTCAAAGAAGATGTTAAAGGCTATCATGGTAAGAACTTCAATACCAATTATTGCCAAAGCTTTTCCCCATGGAAAATCTGCATTATGACGGTCGCGCAACCTATAGGCATATAACCACGAAACACCTATAGTGCCAACTATAGCCACAAAAAACAGTAAGTTAACCAGTCCTTGGATGCCGCTCAAAATGGTAACCATGAAAATTCACTCCTTTTAAGTTTACTTGTCACTATAGAGACGCTTCATTTCAAAAAGATAGCAAGATTTGTGGCACTAATGGAATTGTCTGTTTTTATATTCTGCTATTCGCTGAAAATCCGGTTAGGATGGCTATAGACTGCCATACGCTGTTCCCGCATAAAACCGATTAATGTGAGATTTCCTTCCTCTGCCAAGTCAACGGCAAGCGTAGATGCAGCCGAAACAGCAACTACTATTGGGATTCGTGCAAATAGTGCCTTCTGCACGATTTCAAAACTTGCGCGTCCACTTACCATTAAAATGTGTTTGTCAAGTGGGAGCATCTCCGACAGTAACGCTTGTCCAATGACTTTATCAACGGCATTATGTCTGCCGATGTCTTCTCTAACGATAAGGAGTTCACCGTTTTCATCAAATAATCCTGCCGCATGTAGTCCGCCTGTTTTTTCAAATACGGATTGCGCAGCGCGTAACCGATCATTGAGTTTGTAAAACACCGTTTGATTCAAATGAAACACCGATTCCAGAGGGTCTACTTGATGTTTAACAGACTCAATTGTCATTTTACCGCAGAGACCGCAGCTTGCATTTGCATGAAAATTCCTTTGCCAGCCTTGTTGCTCTTCAATATCCAATTCTTCGGTGAGACGAACATTGACGATGTTCTGCATCGTTTCCAAACCTACACCGTGTCCGTTAGTTTTTTCATCAATACCATCGTCATCACAGTATGCTATGATTTCAATGTCGTCTACGGATTTTATGAGACTTTCGGTATAAAGGAAACCTGCTGCGAGTTCAAAATCATGTCCAGGTGTCCGCATGACAACGATTAAGCTCTGTTCTCCCACCCGAATTTCAAGCGGTTCTTCAACAACTAATTCGTCTTCAACACGCGTCGGTTTTGACTGATTCCAACGGATGATCCGTTTTGTGCATGTCTGATGCATGGTTCAATCACTGTTTTTAGACCTATTCAAATACTATTCCGTTGTTTGGCGGAATTTTTGCGCGTCTATCATAAGCATGCCTTGCGTTGTGCCTATCCAAACACGATTTTTGTCGGCTGCAATGCACTGAATTGATAAATCATCCAATACTATTTTGGGGTATCCAATGGGCTTCGCATAATTATCAATATCCGGGAAATAGATAGCGACGTAATCGTTCGCAGCAACCCAGAGGTATTTTTTGTCAACAATTCCGGTAACCAGGATGTCATCTAACTCAGTTTCTACTTCTATCCCCTCTGAAACTGGAGAATCTTTTCCATCTGATCCATCCCAGTTTGCTTGAAAAAAGCCGTTTTCCTTGTTTTCTTCATTGTACCATGAAAAGAATATTTTATTACCAACAACATCAAATTTAACAATTTGTGTATCCGATTTTATGTCATAAAAACTCTGTGGCCTCCAAAGCCCTGATTCCCGATCGAAAATGGCTATGTTATCTCCTGATGTGCCTACCCATACTGCTTCGGGAGTAAGTGCTATAGTGTGAACATCATTAGGAATGTTACTATTCTCTTGATTGTAATGGTTCTGCATTTCGGTTTTTAGATTCTGCCGCACAACCCCAGCATCTGTCGCGAACCAAATTTCTTCATTATCCATCTTGATATCCCGAATCCGCATGCTGGGTAGGCCATCGGCAATTGTGAGATTTTTTGCTTCGTGCTTTTCTTTATTAAAACGTATGATGCCGTGATTTCGGGTGCCGACCCATACCTCGGATTCGTTTACTGCAATTGCGCGGACATCAGGTGCTGGTTGCACGCTTTCGTTAATTAGCCATGCGCCCGTTTCAATTGCTTTCCAGCCATTGCCTCTGGTTTCGATTTGGGCTATTCCTTTCGGTGTGCCTATCCATAGGGATGTGCCATCAACGGCAATAGCTTGAATGCTGGTATCAAGTAAATCTTTCGTGAAGATGTTCCAAGCACTTGCTTGTAACACATCGTTTGCTTGTTCAGTAATGACGGGATCATCGGTATTTTGTAGGACAAGGTTTGCTGTGTTAACGGCATTTGCTTTGTCACCCAACTGGAGGTAGATAATTGCCTGTTTTAAGTATGCCTCATCAACCCAAACACTATTTGGATAGATCCTAATGAAATTTATCAGAATATTTAAGGCTTTTTCGAGTTCGCCTATTTCAGCTTGCAATCCGCCTATTATGTATATAGCTTTTTCATGTTCAGGAGCAGTGAGGAATTGGTCGGTTGCATTTTCCAACAATTCGAGACCTGCTACCGTGTCCTTTAAGTTCTCTACGAGTAAAAATCCTGTTTGGTAGCTAAGTGTTGGAACCGCTTCATGTTCGGGATAATACTTAAGTATCAATTGGAAAGCATCAACTGCTTGTGCATACTTTTCCATAGCAAATGTATTATCATCAGTCGTAGCAGCCGCATCAGTATCAATTGTAGCAATCGCATTATTTCCAATTTCTTGGAGTAGCGGCACAAGGTCGAAATTCTCGGCATCAATTAGTGCGACAGAGCGGAATCTTGCTAATGCTGTTTCTATATCTCCGTCTATTTTATAAAGTAGTCCGAGTTGGAAATGTGCATCGGCAAATTTTGGGAATTCTTCCAATGCTGCTTCAAATTTTCGCTTCGCTAATTCTGGCGATTCTAAATCTAATAAAGCAAGTCCATTGCGATAATGTTTTGCTGCGGTTCGGTCTGGAACATTTTCAAGTGTTGAGACAAAACTAAGCGTGTGTCCTTCTAATGGAAACCTTAAAACCTGTCCGTTATATTCAATTTCAAAGTGTGTATCGGTAGCCCCGCGCCAAATGCCGGTGAGTCTGTCACCGTTTTCCATATCAACAACGACATATTGTTCGCCGTAAACAGTGCTTGTGAATAGCATGAGTATCAGGACGAGAGCTGTTAATGAAAAGAGGGTAAAAAAGTTTTTCATGGTTAACTTTCCATCTATATTCTTGATAAGTATATTGATATAATATCAGAAACAGCGGCAAATGTCAAGTAGGTTTCAGATAGTGCAGGGTTATTTAGTTTTAAGAGTTTTCCGTTATTGAGGTTTACTCAAAGTTAATG
>JAPPMR010000151.1:0-7591 GCA_028818995.1 Candidatus Poribacteria bacterium
AAATTAACGTTTGTGATAAAACACACCAGAAAAACCGAAAACTGAATAACCCTGGATTGGTTGGGATATCTATAGTGGATTTTACAATTAATGGCACATCATTTCGCGACGCACCTACAAGTAGGGTTGCTGTGATTATAGGTTTTATACATTATTCTTCAAGAGTAAAATGAAGCATACCGCTGTTTTGTGTACCTATATATAACGTGTTTCCATCCACAGCAAACGAAGTTACACGATTCGGCACCTCTGAGGCGATCTTTTCCCAAGTGCCGCTTTTCAGGCGATAGAAATTGGTAGCACCATAGTAGGCAGCTGACCTCTTGGTAACACCATAAAGTGTTGAACCATCAACAGTCAGTTTGTCCATATTGAGGTTCGTTCCTTCAATATCAGTGATAGTACGCCAATTTTTCCCATCATCTGACGCAGCAACTCCTGCATCCGTTGCTACATACACCGTGGAACCCGCAAACACAATATCTTTGTAGGCTATAACAGGAAACGGCAAAATCGGTGTAACATCAATCCAATTATTTCCCTTATCATAAGATAAGACGAGTTGGCGATCCCGTTTTCCGACGTAAACAGTGTTACCTGAAACAGCAATTTTAAATCCTTGTCGCCTTGCTGCAAGTACTTCGTTGTACTTTTCCCGCGGCACACCTACGAGTCTAAATGCCATTCCCAAGGTGCGTTCATCCGTCTTTGTCTCTTCCAAACCTGTGTCGTGCCATGCAGTCTCACCCGGCTCCCATCGGAAGAGTTTATAATTATATTCCATATAGAATGTGCCGCCACTTACGGCAAATGCACCACGTAACCCTAATCGACGAAGATCCTGTTGCTGAGATTTTTGTTTTTGAGCCAACTGTTTAAAGAACAACGTTGCACCAGAAGCACTTTCTTGCAACTGTTTAACGAACGCCTCATCTGGCAAGTCAGGTTTTCTTTGAGACAAGAGGTGCCCAAATATGTATGGGTCAAAGATAGGCATGTCTTGAATCGGTACTAACATATTACCATCTGTAGATACGCTATATATACGTGTTTCTCCTTTACCATAAGCACTACTAAGAGAACTGCTGCCTTTGGCATAGATAACACCATTCGATTTGACTATCTGGGTAATGTCCGGCGGGTCTTCTTTTTGCCATGTTGTCATCGGCATATCGGTTGGAATAATGCTCCAAGACTTCCCTCCGTTAGTAGTTTTTACCATATCTCCATCACTACCATAAAGAATTGAAGGCATGCTTTGACCACTATGGGTTTCTTTAACCGCTATCAAATGACTAATTCCACCTCTATTCTCAAAGACATTTACGATATTCCATGATTTTCCCTCATCAGTGGAACGTCGGAGTCCACGGTCTGAGCAGCTAATATAAAAAACATGCTCATTCAACACCGCAGCTGCGGAATTACTAAACACTGAAGGGGATACGGGTTGTACTTGTAGTGGCATCCAGGTATCTCCGCCATCGGTAGAGCGCACCATACCTTGTTCTATTGCCAGAAGCGTATCACCGGCAGCGAAGAGTGTGATATTGATTAACCATCCCACCCTTGATTTCCAAACGTGTGTTGGCGTAATATCTTTCCACGAATTTCCCAAGTCAGTTGAGCGGAAAATCCACCAGCTTCGTTCTCCTTCCGCCGCTTCGTTAGGATCAAAAGCAGAGTTAATTGTGAATGCATACAACTTATCTTTCGTTGCTGTAATGGAAAAACATGACTTTGCTTGAGGTACTGGGAATTCTGCTAAACGTTGCCAACTACCGGAGTTCCAGCGATAGATTTTACCTGCTAAAGCAAATACCGTGTCTTGGACCGTTACAATAGAATTGGGTTCACTGGGAAATTCATCGTTTATATTTTTCCATGTCTTGCCTTTATCTTCAGAACGGAAAGCACCCTTGTCAAAAATGATATAAAACGCTTGTTCTGTTAGCAGCAGTTCTGTCGGAAAATCATATTCATCGGGAAATTCATGAACTAAATTCCACGTTTTACCATCATCCTTTGAAGCGTAGAGCTTATTAGATGGAACAATATAAAGGGTATTGTCCCATTCTGCCATGGGAATTCCAGCAAGCATATCATCAATTAGTGTGCTAATGTCGCTAATGTGTTGCCACTCTGTTTTATCGTCCTGTAATTTGTATATGTGTCCACGAGCGAGGGTGTAAAGCACTCCCTCAGAGGTTTCAAGTAAGCTTTCCACATAACTACCCCCGGTGGGTGCTGACTGAATCCACTGCTGTTTCGGGACAGAAACGCCTTCTTCATCCGACTGCGCCGCAGCCAATAATACCTCATCCGTTTTCTGACCGTTGTTATCGCTTTTACCAAGTGCATTTACACTCCCAAGTTGACGACGAACATCCGTTTTTGCATCAACATTTAGCACAACAGGAGCGTCAATAAGTTCAACCGTCGTTTCAGTCTGTGCTTCCAAACTATAGGGTTGCTGAAAACGCACTAAATGTTGACTGCCTATGCCAAGTAACAGCACAATTAAAGCTGCACTTGCAGCACCTATCACCCACGGGATCAAAGGTTTACTGACAGAAGGTGCTGCAGGTTTTAGACGATTGACCTCTTGCATGATATTATCGGTTAAGTTAGGTGAAATTTGAAAATGGTCGAGTGCTTCTCTAATCATTGTTTCCTCCTTTTGTAAACGTTGTTGTGCACGGCGGAGGCGACTCCGAATTGTATTTGCCGATACACCTAAAAACGCACCAATCTCTGCGCTGGACATCTCGCTGAAGTAATGTAGCGTGATAATCGTGCGTTCACTCTCTGGAAGTCTCGCAAGCAACTTTTTGACAACTTCGCGCTGTGCTTCTATCGCTGTCCGCTCGTTTTCTTCAATGACATATTGTGAGTAAGTCGCTTTTTCTACCTGCAGACTGCTTGTATCTTCAAGCGGCTGCGTCCGAACACGCTTTTTACGCAACCATGCAACGCAGCGGCGCGAGGCTATCACATAAAGCCAACTGGCAAAACGCTGTGGCTTCTTTAATGCCCCTAAATTCTGATACGCTTTCAGGAAAGTGTCTTGTGTAATCTCTTCGGCGATGTGGAAATCTCCAATTTTTCGCCAAGCCAGTGCGTGAACCGACTTTTGATATTTTTTGACAAGTTCGGTGAAAGCGGTATCATCACCATCAAGAATACGATGAATGAGTTGAACATCATCGTTTTTCATGGATCACCTCCGATTGCTTTATAGTGACGCGACTTAGGGGTAAAACTGGTGCATAATTCTGCATGTCTACAAATTGGATGGTTGGAAACAGTGAATACTATTCTACCAAATCAGGAGGGTTTGTCAAGATGTGAAGGTTGGCGGGCCAGAGGTATTCAATTCTCCAATAATTGCACATGTTACATCTGTTTTCTTTTTGTAGGAGCGAGCTCCGAATCGCGACAAAACACAATGATAGTCGGGAATCGGAGTTCCCTCCTACAATATTATATAATGTGAAAACTCTACAATTGAATGCCTCTGGGCAGAGGTACAGAGGCATTCAATTGTAGAGTTTCTAATTCAGAATCATCCAATTGTGCCTCACGAAAAGAGGCGCAATGAATTGTGATTAAACGCGTTTGTTATTAAATCGGGTTTGTAACCCCGATTTCTTTTGTAGGAGCTCGCTCCTACAGTAAGAGGTTTTAGAGAATAGAATAAAATATCGAGAATTGAATGCCTCTGGGCAGGGGTCCGAAAAAACACTCCTTTGACGGGCTATCGGGAAGACACTCATGTTTGCCATACCATTTTACCGAGATGAGGGACGGAGCCCTTTCGTTACAGTATAACAAATTCCAAAAGTCGATGCGCTTCACGCAAGGATTCCTCAACCGCCTCAGGTGTCTCCGCGCGGGCAAAAATGAAACCGAGATACCGATCTCCTTCTGGCAATGGTACAACCGCTCCACCAACAGGAATTGTGATGTTAACCTCCTCAATGCCGTTGACATTGCGCGCCTTCTTTCTACCGCGCACTTCGCCTAAAATACCCGCCTTTGGAACAGGAATCATCATCACACCAGCTGCCTGTTTCTCGCGAGAGAAGGTCTGCACGGGTTGTCCAATTGCGTGCCGGATAACCAGTTCTTCAAGTGACATTCCTGTGCCAAATCGCAAGGTTCGTGAACAGAGTCCACCAATTGTCCGCGCAGCAATTTCAATCAGGTGTGCACCTTTCTCATTGTATCTCAACTCGGCATGCACAGGTCCGTGCCGAAGTCCTAATCCGATAGAAGCCTCTGTTGTTGCATGATGTAGTTCATCTTGAATCTCTTTAGGCAAGCGAGATGGCGTGATGTATAGGGTTTCTTCAAAAAACGGACCTTCAAGCGGGTCGGGTTTATCAAAGAGAGCAAGCGTTTTGAGTTCTCCTTTTATGAGGATTCCTTCCAACGCTATCTCTATGCCCGGAATGTAATCTTCAACCAGAAGAAATTGGAACGAATCGTTGTCGGTGCCTGTCTCTCTGGATTCCTTTACTTTGTTCAGAAGTGCAGTGGTACGATGAAAAGCCTCTGTAAATTGGGTTGGATTGTCTGCCCTGATGACACCGCGGCTTGCTGAGAGAGATAGCGGTTTAATGACGCACGGATAATTAATCTGTGAGCTAATTTCCTCAGCGTTTCCTTGAATAGAAAAACGTCTGTAGCTCGGCACAGACACACCGTTTTTCTCAAGTGTCTGTCGTAAAAGGTATTTATCACGTGTGGCTTCTGCCGATGAAATGGGGTTATGCGGCAGTCCAAGGGCTGCAGAGGCAGTTGTCGCGAGCATAGTCGTATCATCGTCTACACCGACAATAGCAGCAATAGGGTGTGTTTCAGCAAATTCAGCGATTGTTTGTGTTGCGGCGGTTGGATCGCGAAAGTCAAGGATTAAACTGTCTCGTGGGGAGAGGTCTGCTGTCGTTGCAGGTTCCTCTGATGCAACAACGACCTCTACATTGAGTTTGAGTGCAGCATCAAGGAAGTCGGTTGCACGATAGGTGCGTGTAGGCAGGAGTAGTAGCACCCGCGGTTTTTCTGAAGAATGTCCCGACATGTTGAAACCTACAAAGGGCATTAAAAATCAATAATTATCTTACAAACGGCAGGCGCGGTTTCAAACCGCGCCTACAAGATGAATATTACCAAATGTTCAAAACTCGTATAATTAATTCTGTGTGCGTAATTGTTTCTGATATTCAGCATGTGCAGTCTGCGGGTCATACTCTCCATCAAGCACACGGCGGAGACATTGCACAAAACTGATTGGATCATCTTCACCGAAAATAGTGCGACCAAATAGAATAGCACGTCCACCGTTCTGAACTACATTATGGGCAAGAGCAAAAGTACTCCGCGCATTTTGCCGGGGGCCACCCAAAGCACCGATTACGAGTGTCGTATCAAATTGACATAACTCTGTCCAAACGTCGGCGGTCGTGTATGCCGTTTTGATAAAACGAGGACGTTGGTGTTTGCGCAGATAACTCATCGTGCGGACGATTGAATCGGCAACATACATGCCGCGCTTTTCTTCATCCATTCCCGGCAATTTTACATTTGGTAAAAACACCTCTAAGAGGTGATCAAACCCTTCGATTTCACCAACAACATGGGCGAATTGCACATAAGCTTGTAACATCCGCTCGTCAACAATAGGGTCATTGTTGAGCGTAATTGAATATAATCCGAGACTAACACGGCAATCCAGTGCTGGACCGATAAGATTTTCACAATACCGCTGCATATCTTCTGGGAAGACTGTTTGAAAAGGCATTGACGGTCGTGAAGTGTAAACACCAAAACGCGGGTTCCAAATGGCGGTTTCCGAATTCATTCGGACAATAGGTGTAATGGGTGTGCTTTCAAAAAGGTTTTCATCAAGTGCCAATGTCTCCGCATCTGCGGGTGTCATTAATAACCCATCAAGTTGCCCATCTGCTGCTAAATCCCGTTGCAGTTGTAAAAATTCCGCGTGAGTGCGATAGTGTGGTTTTGGATGTTGCACCTGTCCAAGCCCTTTGATGCCTGCGGATGCAAGTGGATCAGCGGCAAAAACGAGAATAGGACTTTGTGCCAGCAGGTCTGTGTCAGCAAGTTTTTCAAATATCCGGTTGCCCATATATGATTAATTCCTTTGAAATAGTGTGGGATAATTCTGATTGGTTCTCCTACACATCGGGTTAATTTAATATTACAATGTATTGGTTGGATCAATATCTATAGCATATTCAACAGCGTTTGATTTTATTATTGGTGGTAGATCATCATTTAAACGTTGAAGGAGTTGACTGATTTTTTCCACATTTTTACTTCGGAGGAGGAAGCGCCACCGAAATTTTCCATCAATTTTTGAGAGCGGCGCCGGGGCAGGTCCCAAGATTATTACCTCTGGAAACTCGTCGGCTTGCCAGATTTTTAGATGACCACTCACAGTGTTCGCAGCATCAATTACCTCGTTCTCATTTTTGCCGCGTAGTAAAAGCGTGGCGACGTGTGAAAAAGGCGGATATTGTAAGGCACTTCGCGCTTCAACCTCTTTTTCGTAAAAACCTACGTAGTCATGCGTCTGTGCGGCTGAAATACAGAAGTGCTCCGGCATATAGGTTTGTATGATAACCTCACCTGCGACTTCGGCACGCCCTGAACGTCCAGCAACTTGTGTGAGTAGACTAAATGTATGTTCGCCTGCTCGGAAGTCGGGAAGATTTAACGCGGTATCCGCTACAATCACGCCAACAAGTGTAACGTTTGGGAAATCTAAACCTTTCGCCACCATCTGAGTGCCTATCAATATATCAATATCTTGACGTTGAAAAGCCTCTAAAATATGTTGATGAGCATTTTTCTTTGCCGTAGAATCCGCATCAAATCTCTTGATGTTCGCTGTTGGAAATGCCTTTTGCACTTCTCGCTCTACAGTTTCAGTACCGAAACCTCTACGTCCGAAATAGTCAATTGCAGGACTGCCACAATCTGGACATGAGGGGTGTGTATCGCGTTTATGACCACAATGATGGCAAACCAACTTTTTTGTTTCAAAGTGGAATGTCAATGAAATTGAGCAGTTCTCACATCTTTCTGCATAACCACAAGTGCGACAGAAAACATATTTTGAATGTCCACGCCTATTCAGAAATAGGATAATTTGCTCACGTTTTTGGAGTCTTTCAGCAATCGCACTTCTGAGACGTTCAGAAAAGATCGTCCTGTTTCCATTTTTAAGTTCATTTCGCATGTCAACGATGTGAACTTCAGGCATCTTTCTGTCCAAGACTCGCGAGGGAAGACTAAGGAGTTTATAGTTACCTTGCTGTGCTTGAAAGAAACTCTCCAGGGATGGCGTTGCACTGCCGAGTATTAATGGGCAGCTTGCAAGCTCGGCGCGTTTCTGTGCGACTTCTCTGGCGTGGTAACGCGGCGCTGTATCCGATTTGTAGGAATCCGAATGTTCTTCATCAATAATAAGTAAACCGAGTTCCTTGACAGGTGCAAAAACCGCAGAACGAGGGCCAATAACAATATCAGCGTCCCCTTTTTGGATGCGATGCCACTGGTCAAAACG
>JAPPMR010000151.1:7601-8468 GCA_028818995.1 Candidatus Poribacteria bacterium
CATCGCTGAGGCGACTGTGGAGAACAGCTACGCGTTCTCCGAAACGTCCAATAAACCTTGATGCGGTTTGCGGTGTCAGAGAAATCTCTGGCACGAGGACAATGACTGATTTTCCGTTTTCAAGAACTTGTGCCATCGTTTGCATGTACACTTCAGTTTTACCGCTTCCGGTTACGCCGTGAAGCAAAAAAGTTTGATTTGAGCGGTTTTCGGATTGAAGTTCTGTAAATGCAGCAGATTGTGCTTCATTCAAAGTGAGGGGTTGTGTCGGTGCGACAGATTGGGAACTCAAAGGGTTGCGGACTGCTGCTGCGCGCGTGATTTTAATGAATCCGCGCCTTTCAAGAGTGTTGAGTAGAGAAACACTTCCGCCTACTTGTTTAAGGATTTCAGTTGTGGCTAAAGGCACCGTTTCATCAAGTAGGATTTGTAGTATTTTGGCATGTTTGACAGCACCTGTGTGTGGTCCACGTTCTGGGTTCTGATCAGTCGCCTTTCCATACCCATCTTCGCCAGAGGTTAATTTAGCAATTTCTGTCGCAATATCAGCAGGCGGTAAGGCTAAAGTAGCGACATTGGTAAACTTGGTAGTTGCTTTGGGTTTGTGCGAAACTTTAACATTAATTACACCTTTCTCGCGGAGTGCTGTGATTTGGGGACGGAGTTTTTCGGGACTCCTGCCAATACGGTTTGCAAGCTGGTATGGGGTAAGTGTCTCCTCAATTTCTAAAACTGCAACTATCTGTTTTTGGACTTTTCCTATAGGAGTGGTGTACTCAGGTCGCAGTTGTATCAGTTGTTGTTTTTTATTTCGCACAGCTGCAGGAACAGCACAAAAAAGCGCATTTCCCCACGATGATAGGTAGT
>JAPPMR010000450.1 GCA_028818995.1 Candidatus Poribacteria bacterium
CCCTAACATCGCACTTTTATACATAGAAATGTCTCCTAAGTTTAGGATTCTGTCAGTTTTGTAATTAGAGTATCAAAAAGGTGTGTTTTTGTCAAACGTTATTAATTTGACCTTATGTCTTGAAATATGTTATGATACTGATATGAAGGGCTATTAGTATGCCAAATAGATTTTGAGAAGATGTATTGTTAGATTTTGTGATATTCTCATAAACATTTGCCTCTACTAAAAAACGAACTTACTGACCTAAAAGGAGTTTTATTTATGAAAATAAAGTACTTGTTTCTAATCACCTATTTTGTGTTTGCCACGCTATTACTACCAAATGTATCTATATCAGATTATACCGAATGGAGTTTACCCGAAGGTGCTAAAATCCGCCTTGGGAAAGGCACAATCAAGGAAGTAAAATTATCCCCAGATGGCACGCTGCTTGCTGTCGCTAGCTCAATTGGGACTTGGATATACGATGCACATACTGGTGAAGAACTGACTTTGCTTGCAGGACATACATTGAGTGTTAACAGTGTCGCATTTAGTAGTGATGGTAAAATCCTCGCCAGTGGGAGTGCTGACGCTACTATCCGCTTGTGGGAAGTATCCACGGGCACACACCTAAAAACCCTTAAGGGACATACAGGTATAGTGACCAGCTTATGCTTTTCTTCGGATGGCCGCACCCTTGCAAGTGCAAGTATAGACAAAACCATACGATTGTGGAGGGTTGCCTATGGCACACACCTGAAAACTCTCAAAGGGGATGAACTAAAATCTTATCATTTTTTCTCTAACGTTGCTTTTAGTAGTGATGGGAATATATTCGCTATTATTCTTTCCATGGGAAATGGGAAAGAAATCTATCTTTGGGATCCCACCTCTGGCACGCAGCGTAAAATCCTCACAGAGCAAACAGAGTCTGTTAAAGATACAGCCTTCAGCCATGATGGCAAATCCGTCGCTGGTGCTGTTGGTAACGAAATCCACCTCTGGACTACTGTCTCTGGTGAACACCTGAAAACCCTAAAAGGAGACAAACCGGTCTCCAGTGTTGCTTTCAGTAGTGATGGTAATACGCTGGCGAGCGCGAGCGAAGACGAAATTTATCTCTGGGATACTACCTCCGACACACATCGTAAAATCTCTGCCGCGCATAGGGATTCTATTATCAGTCTTGAGTTTAGCGGCGATAGCAAAACCCTTGTTAGTGCAAGTGAGGTTGAAGTCTGTCTATGGGATGCTGACTCTGGCAAACACTTGAAAACCATTAAGGGACATACAAAGAAGATCTCCGCTGTTGCTTTCAGTGGAGATGGTAATACGCTTGCAAGTGCGAGTGAAAACGAAATCCGTCTGTGGAATGCTATCTCCGGAGCGCAGCGCAAAATCCTTATAGGGCATACAAACCTTGTTCAGGATATTACCTTCAGCAGTAATGGCAAAACCCTCGCTAGTGCAAGTAGCGACGAAACTATCCGGCTGTGGAATGCTGTGTCCGGAGAACATTTGAGAACCTTCACAGGGCACACAGAAGCGGTTAGTAGGGTTGCTTTCAGCCCGGATAATAGCATTCTCGCTAGCAAATCTCTTTTCGACGGGGAAATCTTTTTGTGGGATGCTGTCTCTGGTGCCCCACGCAAATTACCGGGAGAGGCAGGCTTAATTTCGAATGTTTCCTTTAGCCCTGATGGTAAAACCCTCGCTACTGGCACTGATACTGCATCCATCATCGGGTTGAGGGATGTTGTCTCTGGTAGACTTTTGAAAGATTTTTCTTGTGAAGATCGGTCTTTTTTTACTAGCGCTGCTTTAAGTGAGGATGGTAAAACCATTGCTGGTGCCGCACAGCAAGGCCTTTCTCGAAACAAAATCTATTTATGGGATGTCGTCTCTGGTAGACAGCACAAAACCCTTACAACTCATACAGGTATAATTTACGATGTTATTTTTCGCGATAACGACATCCTTGCATCTCAGATGGGAAGCGAAATCCATCTATGGCATATTCCCTCCGGCGAGCGTCTGAAAATCCTCACAGGGCACACAAAGATCCTTGGGGATATTGCCTTCAGTAGTGATGGCAAAACCCTCGCAAGCGCGAGCAGAGATGGTACGGTGCTACTCTGGAACACATCAGATCGGAACATACCAAGTCCACAGGGTATTCATAAACTAACACCAGAAGATATTGCTAAAAAAGCTAAAGCTTCAACAGTCGTTGTGATTGCAGATGTTAACAGGCCAGAAGGTAAACATAGTCTTGGGAGTGGTTTCTTCATTGATGTAGACATGATTGCCACTAATCATCACGTTGTTGAAGGATTTGTTGGGGGTTATGTTAAGTTGGTTAACATGGATAAATGGTACTACATTAAAGAAATCGCCGAAGTAGATGAAGATAATGATTTAGCCATTCTCAAAATTGATGGGTTTATTCCCCATTGGTTATTTCTCGGTAATAGTGAAACGGTTAAGGATGGGGAAACTGTTTACGTTATGGGCAATCCAGAAGGAAGAGAAGGTACGTTTTCAGACGGTGTTGTCAGTAATGCCAGCCGGACTGCCAACCTAATCCAAATTACAGCCCCGATTTCTGGAGGTAGCAGCGGAGGGCCTGTGATTAACAGCCAGGGAGAAGTAATAGGTATTGTTGTAGCAAGCGCGGCAAAAGAAAGGTTAGAACCTGTGCGTAACTTCAAGGGAGAAGTAATAAACGTTATTGTAAGAAAAGTTCCAGTAGGACAAAATCTAAATTTTGCAATCCCTTCGAACTATCTTGAAAAATTGATTGATAAGATAAGAAAGAAGGAATAAAGTTTTGGATGTAACGGCTGTTCTATGCTATAAAACTCCGCGAAGATATTGCTCAAATAACTATTTCCAACAACTTATAAAACCTTTTTCTTACGCAGAGATATAAACCTTTTCACCACTTTTCGCGCTGTCGTAGAGAGCATCCAATATCTGCATAAAGATATAAGCATTAGACACATCAACATCTGGTGCCACTTTTCCTGCTATAGCCATAGCGAAATGGTTAAGTTCGTAATAGAAAACAGGCACATCTTCAGGCAGTTCTCCATGATCAATTTCTATGAGTTCATCAATCGGTTCTCGGACAAAACCACCATCTTTGAATCGCGATATGCCACCATTTGTGATTGCACCAGTAGTACCGTAAAGTTCCACGACGCTGCCAGAATCTGAATGACTCATCCGTGAACAGTCAATCTGGATAGTTTTTCCACCTTCGCAACCCAGGAGACCTGTGAAATAGTCTTCCGCTGCGCCCTCAGGACCATCATATTGTGGATAAAGCACATGCTTTGATGCAAATGCCCATTCAGGTTTTGGACATCCCATCCACCACCATGTCAGATTGAGTTCGTGCGAATAGTGTTGTCCTAATGAGCCACCTTTCTGTCCATAGACATGTAGCCATCGGCTGTTGGCATCAAGGGTTGGAATGAAGTTGTATTTTCCAAAAACGCGGGCGTGAAATGGGTCTCCAATTGCACCGTTTAGGACAGCGCGTCGAATCTGTCGGTTGTTTGGAAAGTGACGCATGAAATAGCAGAATTGGAGCGTCTTGCCGGACTGCTGTGCTGCTTCCTCCAACTCTAAAATTTCAGGAGCGCGGATAGCATGCGGTTTTTGGACTAAGACATGTTTACCTGCGTTGAGCGTATCTAAAACTTGTTGCAATCTACCATCTGGGGAAGTGGCGAGATAGACAGCATCAACAGCAGGGTCGTCAAGGAGTTCTGTATAGTCAGCGTAGCGGTGTGGTACCGCGTAGTCATCTCCTGCTTGTTCACGGCGGGTTGAGTCACATTCTGCAATAGCGGTGACGTTTAGTCGAGAGGTGGCATTGGCGGCATTGATAGCTTGGCAGCCTGCCCATCCACATCCGACGACTCCGAGTTGAATAATTTGGTTTGTCATTTGGCATGTATCCTACTTTCGTTATGGTGCGACAACTTTATAATGTTCAACTTTTCCACCGCGAATTGTCTGAATAGCAAGACTTTTGACAGGGTGTCGGTTTGCATCGTAATGCGAAATAGATGTTGCACCCTTGTAATCTTTGACTTCTGCAAAGGCATTGCGAACAGCAGCATAATCAAGTGAACCCGCTTTCTCTATTGCGCGTGCCAAAAGCCGCATTGCATCATAGCCTGACGCTGCAACACCATCAGGTGGACTTTCGTACAACGCCATGTATCCGTTCACAAATTCCTGCACATCTACGTCTTGTGTCGCTACGGAAAAATTAGTCGGATAATAACTGCCGTCTAACACAGTGCTATCGTCTAAGATGCCAAGGAACCGTTCTCTGTCATCCCAAGCGCTGCCACCGAGGAAGGTCGCTTTGATGCCAGCTTGTCGTGCTTTCTCTATCAAAAGAGGGGTTTCTGGTTGATGACCGGGAGAGAAGATAACATCAGGTGTAACGTCCAGCTCCTGAATTTCCATGAGCAGTGCTGTAAAGGTAGTCTCACCTGAAGGGTAGGAGCCGCTGTGAACGATTTGACCACCGATTTCCTTATAAGATGCTTCAAACGCTTGGACAAGGTCAGTGGAGTAGTTATCACCTTCTTCATAGAATGTTACCGCCGTTTTAGCATTAAGTTCGTCAGGGTTCATAGCGAAACTTGCCATAACTTTCCCTTGAAATGGATTTGGCACCGTGATGAGAAAGATATGATCTCCTGATTCTGGGACATTTGAGCCGCTTGATCCGGGAAGCATGAGTCGCTGTGCTTGCTGTGCAATCGGACCAACCTCAAGTGCCATAGTTGAACGGACAGGACCGAGCAGGGCAAATACGTCTTCCATCTCAATTAATTCTTCTGCTGCGGCTATACTTGCTTCTGGTGTTGGTGGTTTATCTGCTACAGGTTGATTATTTCGGGTAATAAACTCAACCTCCATGCCGAGTATTCCACCATTTTCATTAATTTGGGCACGAGCGGTTTCAGCACCTTGACTAAAGGTGGTGTAGCTATGCGATGGTTGAATGACACCAATTTTTAGTTTTGTCTCCATCGGAGGTGTGGTGTCGGTTGGAATCATCTGATCAACTTTTTCACATCCTAATAGAGATATACTTAGAAGTACCAATAGAACAATTGAAATCAAGTAAAAACTTTTTATATTCATTATGTGAAATCTCCCCTTCGCGTAAAACGCTTGAAAAATATTTAGGTTTATGGTAAAGTTTTGCTAAAATTTTAAGACTTGTGAAAACAATAACAGATTCCTTTGATCTTGTCAAGTTCAGAAATATATTCCTCAAATTGCCTTTTCCAAGACAACAGATAGCATTTTAATAAACATAGTCCAACTTACAGAAGCACAGACAAGAATCTTTTACTTACTCCGTTCGTTTTTATACACATAAAGGAGTTTACCTATGGAACTCGGATTTTTCACAATGCCCTTGCACCCGCCCGGTAGCGACACGACCAAAACGTTAGATGATGACCTTGAACAGGTAGTGGCGTTAGACAAATTAGGCTACAAAGAAGCTTATATTGGTGAACATTTTACGTTTACATGGGAAAATATTCCGTCTCCTGACCTCTTTATCGCCAGAGCACTTGGAATGACAGAGAACATTATCTTTGGTACAGGAATAACGTGTATGCCGATACACAATCCGGCAGTCGTTGCACATCGCATCGCGCAGTTAGACCATCTTGCACACGGACGATTCCATTGGGGCGTTGGCTCCAGTTCTACACCGAGCGATGCAGAAATGTTCATGGCATCCGCTGACAGACGGCAGGCAACTCGGGAAGGAATTGATGCTGTTCTTAAAATTTGGACGGATCCTGTACCGGGACATTATAAAAGCGATTTCTGGGAATTTAAAATCCCCGAAGGACATCCAGACATCGTGAGCATCCACATGAAGCCGTATCAGAAACCGCATCCTCCGATTGCGCTTGCAGGGTCATCAACCAAATCCGATACGCTTATTTTTGCTGGCGAACGCGGGTGGATTCCGATGAGCATCAATCTTGCACCTGTCTCAGTCATTAAGACGCATTGGGATGCCGTTGAAGAGGGTGCTGCAAAAACAGGACTTTCCCCATCCCGATCCACATGGCGAATCGCGCGCGAAGTATACGTTGCGGATACCGACGAGCAGGCACGAAAAGAGGCTATTGAAGGCACACTCGGACGCGATTTTCGGGATTATTGGTTTAGACTCTTTGGATGGGAAAAATTCAAGATGAACCCAGATATTCCAGACGTAGAAACATGTTTGGAGACCTTATTGGATACATTGTGGATTGTTGGTAGTCCTGACCATGTTGCAAATCGCTTACGTCAACTGTATGAGGATGTCGGTGGATTCGGGGTGCTACTTGCAATGGGACACGAATGGGAACCTAAGGAGCAGTGGACGCATTCAATGGAACTTCTGAAGAATGAAGTGATGCCGCAATTGACGGATTTGACTTAAAGGTAGTAGGCACACGCCGTGTGCCGTAACACAACGATATGGAGTAACCTTGTGAAAACACGCCTAAAGGCAGGTGCGGCGGAAACTAATATTACTGCTATAAAGGATAAACCAGAAGTTTACGCTGAGTTGTATGCACGAGCGTTGGTGCTTGCGGATGGCGAAACACAACTTGCTATCGTGACGGCAGACTATGGGCAGTTTCCGCTTCAATACAACGCACGACTCCTCAATGCAATTCATCAAACTACTGGCATCCCGACTGAACACATCGTCATTAACTGCAGCCATACACACAATGCCCCTGGTGTTGATGGGCGGTGGATAACTGAGGAATCTGAGGAATGGTTAGTAACGTGTCTTGCCGAATTGGTGCAGGACGCTGTAGATGCACTTGAACCTGCAACTTTACGCGTGGGACGCGCCCCTGTGCAAGTTGGCTACAACCGTCGCCTGATGAACGATGAGGGTTATATCACAATGGCACCGAACCCGGAAGGAGCTGTTGTCCCATGGGTTGACGTGTTAGGTGTTTATGATAAAGATGAACAAGTCATTGCAGTGCTGTTTTCACATGCTGCACATCCAGTAATTGTGCATTGGTCAAGTGAAGAGATAGGTGCTGATTTCCCCGGTTATGCAGTTGAACATCTACGTAACTTCTTAGAATTGAAACCGGAAAGTGTTTTGCTGTTCGCGCAAGGATGCGCGGCAAATATTAATGGATATCCGTTGCGAGGCGGATTTAGCGCGTGCGATGTTGCAGGATTTACACTTGCATTTGCAACACACCAAGCGTTAAAAACTGCTGAAGAGATTCCTGCTGCACCTCTGAAGGCGCGTTCGGTGCTTGTCAATCTGCCCTTTCAAGATCCGCCATCAGTGGAGGAATGTAGGCAGCTCATTAAACAATTCCCTGATGATGAACGTTACGTCGCCTTGCTGGAAGTAGCCAAAAATAGTAAGAAACGCACTTTACCCTTCCCAATGAGTGCATTCGCTGTTGGAGATGCGCTCTGCTTCCTGTCTGTAGCGCATGAACTTTTTGCTGAGTATCAACTCTTTGTAGACGAAACATCGCCATTCTCACACACATTCGTTTTTGGATACACGAACGGCAGTGAAGTCTACATTGCCACGAAGAAAGACTATGAATTAGGATTGCGAGGTGGTTATGAAGCCGGTCCTCGCAATCATGCCCTCAACGGTCCGTATCGGTTAGCATTACTGCCATCTGTTGAAGAACAGATCCGTGAAGAGATAACGAATCTGTTGGTAGGATTAAAAGAATTGTAAAACAGAACCATTCAATTCTCCAATAATTTCTAACTTCACTGATATGTCTCTTCCTGTAGGAGCGACCTCCAGGTCGCGACCATGTCCAAATTGTTGAGAAAAGTCGGAAACTGAAGAAATCTGAATCGCAAGAGTCGCAGCTTGCAATCTGGACGGTAAATCGCTAAAAGCAAGCACCTGCTAACCCCTGGACCAATTATTCTGGTGCCCGTGGCGTGAGAACTAACGTCCTACGATTCTCATTGGTTAGGTATCGGTTAACAACATTAGCAACATCAGCCGCGGTGACATCGGCAAATACCTTTGCAAGTTGCGACATGGTTTCACCATATTGGTATTCCAACATTCCCCAAGTTACACCAAGTTGTAGGAGCATGTGAGTCTCTGTTATATTTGCAGGTTTATATTGCCTGAGGGTTTTCATATCCGGTGGCGCGCTGAGTTCTGTAGAGAGGGACTGGGCAAGGACAGGAACCTGCGCGTTATTTTCTGATTGCTTTAAGGGGTTTATTAGCTCCCGAATCCGTTGTTTAACCTTTTCTATATCTGCTTCTGGCTTGAGTGAGACACTGACGTATAAGTATATCTGCTCGGGCGTGATGAGGTCAACCCCACAGAAAACGTGCCCCGTTAATTTTTTCAATTGGGCATCC
>JAPPMR010000685.1 GCA_028818995.1 Candidatus Poribacteria bacterium
TATCTACACGATGCGTATTGACGGTTCAGGGGTTAGACGTTTGACCAATTTTGATAGTATGTCTTGGGCGCCTTATTTCCACCCCAGCGGTGCTTATGTTATTTTCGCTTCCAACAAACTCGGATTTTCCAATTTTGAGTTGTATCTCGTAGATGCAATGGGGCGACATGAACCTGTTCAGGTCACCTCAACTGATGGGTTTGATGGACTTCCTGTCTTTTCACCTGATGGAAGTCGATTGTGTTGGACATCTAACCGCAACAATCAAAAGGTTTCACAACTCTACCTTGCATCATGGAATCATGAAGCTGCATTAGAAGCGATTTCTATTTCACCGAGGCGTCAAATCTCAAGAATTCCAGAACCAGTTGAGGAGAAATCCGAACCCGATGCTTCGTTTACCGATTTTGTTGATGAAACTAAAACCAGTATTCAGCAGCACGTTGAATTTCTTGCAGATGACGCTTTAGAAGGTAGGATGACCGGTTCTAAGGGTTCAAAACGTGCCGCGGATTACATCGCCGAACATTTTTCTCGACTCAACCTCCAACCTGCTGGTGAAGAAGGCGGTTATTTTCAAACTTTTGAATTTAATGCTGGGAGTAAGATAATACCTGATGAAAACAACTTTCTTCTCACACGCAAGAAAGAGGGAACAGATGAGCAGCTTGAATTCAAGGTAGATGAGGATTTTTTACCGTTTTCTTTTTCAAGTAATGGTGTTGTTGAGGGTGAAGTCGTCTTTGTTGGATATGGGTTAGTCGTCCCTGGAGAAACAGGTGAAGGATACAATTCTTACGCGGGTATAGATGTGAAAAATAAGATTGTTGTTGCACTTCGCTACGTTCCTGAAGGCGTGAATGCTGAACGCCGACAGCAATTGATTCGGCATGCAGGAATCCGATATAAAGCAGTGCAGGCACGGGAAAACGGTGCGAAAGCGTTCCTTACTGTTGCGGGTCCAAATTCACCAAATGCTGGCAAGATAATCCCACTTACTTTTGACAGCGGCAGTGCTGATTCTGGTATTGTCGCGGGTTCTATTACCCATACTGTTGCAAATACCCTCTTAGCACAAGCAGGCAAAGACTTGAAAGAGGTACAAACCGGACTTGACGAAGAGAATCCGCACTTTGTCGGACATTTTCCGTTGCCCGATGTCAAAATCAAGGTAGCTGCCGCCATAGAAAAGATTAAGAAGACAGATAACAATGTGCTCGCTATGCTTCCGCCAACCCATCAAACTGAAAACAACGAGTACATCATCGTTGGTGCACACTATGATCATATCGGTTACGGTGAGGTCGGATCACTCGCGAAAGGAGAAGAAAAAGGACAAATCCATAACGGTGCTGATGATAACGCTTCTGGCACTGCTGTTATATTAAAATTAGCAGAGATGTTCAGTGAAGAACGTCAAAATCATCCAGAGAAGTTTAAGAAAGGTGTTATCTTTGCGTTGTGGTCAGGTGAAGAACTCGGACTCATCGGGTCTACGCATTTTGTGAATGATCCTGTGCTTCCTTTAAACGATGTTGCTGCCTACATCAACTTTGATATGGTGGGACGTCTCCGCAATAATAAACTTGTCCTACAAGGTATCGGATCTTCACCTATTTGGACAAAGTTAATTGAAAAACGGAATGTGCTTGTCGGTTTTAATCTGGCACTACAAAAAGATCCGTATTTGCCAACAGATGTGACAGCCTTCTATCCGAAAAATGTCCCTGTCCTCAGTTTTTTCACCGGTCTACATAAGAATTATAACCGTCCCACAGATGACGCTGAAACCCTGAACTATGCCGGTTTAGAACGTATCTCAATCTTGGCTTTTGGGATTGTTTCGGACCTAATTAGCGTGGACAAACGACCGGAATACGTAAAGGTAGAACGAAACAAGCCTGAGCAGGGAAGTCGTGGTACGTTACGTGCTTATTTGGGTACAATTCCTGATTATACAACTGAGGACACAGGCGTTAAACTCTCTGGCGTTGTTACTGGTGGTCCCGCAGATAAAGCAGGATTAAGAGGTGGAGATATCATAGTTGAACTCGGTACTAAAAAGATAAAAAATATCTATGATTTAACCTATGCGCTTGATGCTGTGAAGATCGGGGAACCTATTGAGATTGTTGTGATGCGCGATGGGAAACAAGTAAAACTTAAAGTCACTCCAGAAGCGCGAAATTAAATTGTGTATCAGGTTTGCTAAAATAGATGAGCCTCGTCAACAGTGATTAGATGATGACAAGGCTCTTCTATTATGTTCACTCAATGTTGGAATTACTCCAAAATTTGAAGTTTTCCATCATTGACAATAAGGGCAATTCGTTCATCAATCCGGTCATACATTGCTTCTCCGTTGGGATCAAAGGAGAAATTGCCTAAAATTGTGGGTAAATCCATCGTCTGTGCAAGAGCGTCTTGAATCGCGTCTGAATCAATTGATTCTGCTTTTGCAATTGCATTCGCGAGAATATAGAGTGTTGCATACGCCTGCGCCGCCCAAGGTTCGGGTTCCCTATTGTATTCTGCCATATAATTCTGAATGAAGTCCGTATTTCCCGGTGTATCAAACAGATTGGACCACCCCGCAAAAGCTACCGCACCCTCAGCGGCAGCCCCCGCTGCTTCAGCTTCAGCATTTGTCAAATCAGGTACAACAAAGTCAACAGAGTCAGGGATACCGACTTCCCGTCCTTGCTTGATAATCTCAATCATCTCACCAGACAGAGCAGCAATAAAGAGTGCATCAGGCTGAGGATCCAGGTTCATTATATTAGTTAATTGCATTCTAAAGTCGGTATCCTTGGTTTTAAAGGTTTCCGTGGACAGAATCGTGACATTGTTCGCCTCAAGTGCTTTCTTTAGCTCTTGATAACTACTTGTTGAGTAGGTATCAGCCTCATCATATATCATAGCTACATTTTGGTATCCGAGTTTCTCTTGAGTCACCATTATGCCAGTTGGTGTCAAAATATTTGTGGCAAGACCAATGCGGAAGATATACTTTCCAAGACTGCTCAAACCAGCAGCGGAAGAAATCGGGCTAATAGCGACCACCTCAGCATCGTTTGCTATCGGAAATGCCTGTTCGAGATGTGTTGAGATACCAATCCCAATGATGACAGGTACACCAAATTTCACTAATTCCTGAACGGCTGCAACACCACCCTCTACGGTGCCCTGAGCGTCTACATATTCAAACATGATGTTCACATGACCGAGCATATTAATTTCATCTCTTGCTAAATCAAGTCCACGTTTCATTGGAAGTCCATACGGTTCGGCGTTATCCCCTGACTGATCTACGGCAATACCAATAGTAACCGTTGGCACTTCCATTGGTTGCATTTCGTCAACAGGCAACTCAGAGAAGACTTGAAGTTCCCCATCTTTAGCGGCAAGAACAATTTCCTCGTATAAAGCCTCTCCGTTGGGGTCAAAAGAAAAATTGCCGGTTTTACCTAAAAGCGTTGGGAAATCCATCGTCTCTGCTAAGGCATCTCGAATTGCGGTTGAATCTGTTGATTGTGCTTTGGCGATTGCCGCTGCAAGAATTTTGAGAGTTGCATACGACTGTGCTGCCCATGGTCCAGGTTCATGACCGTATTTTGATAGATAATTCTGTATGAAGGTTTGATTTCCTGGAGTATCAGTTAAATTTGACCAACCCGTAAAAGTAATCGCCCCTTCAGCGGCATCGCCAGCTTTCTGCACTTCGGTATTGGTTAAATCAGGAACAATCAAACGAACAGAGTCGGGGATACCGATCTCACGCCCCTGTTTGATAATCTCAGTCATCTCTTGCGCCAGAGCAGCGATGAAAAGGGCATCAGGTTGAGTTTCCAGATTTTTTATATTGGTTAATTGCTGGGTAAATGTAGTTTCCTCGGTTTTGAAGGTTTCCTCAGTCAGAATTGTAACACCGCTTGCCTCAAGTGCTTTCTTCAACTCATCCCTGACACTTCCGGAGTATCTATCAAGTTCATCATATATCACTGCCACGTTTTGATAGCCGAGTATCGCATGAGTGGTTATCACACCATTGGGAATCAGTATGTCTGTGGCGAGACCTGCGCGGAAGGCGAAATCTCCAACCTCCTTACTCAAACCAGCAGCAGAGGAGACCGAGCTAAAAGCGACCACCCCTGCATCTTGTGCTACCGGAAAAGCATCTTCAAGGTAATCTGAAATAGCAATCCCAACAATAGCAGGGACATCTCTATCAACCAATCTTTGGACAGCAGCAATCGCCCCTTCTTCGGAACTCTTATCGTCCTCAAGGATAAACTTTATACTCCCGCTACCGTGCATTGCATTGTTAATCTCATCTCGTGCCATGATAAAGCCGCGTTTCATTGGAAGACCATACGGTTGGGCATCTTTCCCTGTCAGAGACACGACAACACCAATAGTAATGTCTTCATCCATCATCTCAGGCATTTCACCATCAGGTATCATCGGTGCGATCCTTTCGCAACCGATAAACCCTACAGACAAGGCAATAATTGCCAAAACAGAAGTGAATATTGTGATTTTTTTAATGTACATTTTGAATCTCCTTAATTTTAAAATTAAAAACCAGGAGGGGAATAAATAATTGCGTTACTACCCTCTCCCAAATATGTTAACGCTGAAAAATATCCTTTGTATCAAGTATTTTGATACCAAAGAACCACATGAAGTCAAATGTCCTAATCTAAAGTTTAATGTTAGGGACTTGACCTTACCTATTATTCCATAGTTATTAGTTATTGTCAAATAAAAGCGCAAAATGGTCATTCGATTGTTTTACGCTTGACATAGGGCTGCTCTTTTTCTATAATCACAATTGAAATGTGTTGAAATTCATTTGGACGTACTTTAAGAGCACCCAATGATTTCCAATAATTAACCGACCAGTTTGCAGTTTGATAGAATTTAGCGATAGCTAACAGAATCATATCTATGAGGTAATTCTATAACCCTATTACGGGAGGAGAAAAACCATGGATGCCCTCAAGAAAGTTATAGGCGTTGTTCTCATCATCATTGCGGCAATAGTTGCAATTCACACTGTTATTGAGCCTTTGTACCATACGTCCGCTGAAGAAGGTAACCCGTTTAGTTCCGTTTGGAAGTACATTAACTACCTCTCTGCAATTTCAATAGTGCTGGGGGTGATATTTAGTTACGCTCGTATGAGTCGAAGCGGGGAGAATTCAAGCGTTCAGGAGTTTATAGCAGCGAACACGTTATTTTACGGATTCATGTTTGCAGCAATATTATTCTTCTATAACTGGTTTGGCACCTTTGGCGTAGCAAAAGACTTTACAGCAGTCGGAGCTGAAACCAGATCAGTAGTGTGGATTATCTTTGATGCGCTACTTCCGTTGTTAAATGGTGCATTGGGAGCACACTTACTGCGATCCAATGCCAGTGAATAGGAAATGGTCTGTGGAAAACTTTTGCGTTCGCGTTGTCGGACGCAAAAGTTTTCCTCTGGCGAATTTGTTTAAGATAATGTGACTTTCTACATAAAATAATATTATAATTGCATTGTACAATAAAAATATGAAATCTGACTACCTGACACTGTGACGGTAGTTGCAAATAGGAGAATTTTATGAACACAAAAATTTTTAGGTTAACACTCTGCGTGTTCCTTACGCTCTCAGTCGCTTGGCTGTCTGGGTGCGAAAAAATGATGGATATGGTCCCTCCTACAGATGACGAAATGGTATCTACACTTAAAGTAGGTTTGATTCACCCACATCCAAATTACATCACTTTTGGCAACGGGGCAAAACTCGCCCAAGCTGAAATCAACGCAGCTGGTGGTGTGCTTGGCATGCAGATTGAACTTGTCTTTAAAAAGGAAACAACAGATACCGTGGTTCAATCTGCAACAGATTTGGTTGAGATGGACAATGTTGTTGCGATATTAGGCCCTCTTTTTTCGAGCCATGCTGTTAAAGTTGGTCCGGTTGCAACTGTGCCTGTGCTTTTGGGAGCAACAAGGGCAGAGGTGACGGCAGAAGCGACTGACCCAAACGATCTTATGTTCCTTATTGGAGGTTCCAATGTCTTACAAGCAAAACTTCTGGCAAAGGTTACCGTAGAGCAACTTGAAGCAAAAACCGCAGCAATGATTTGGCAGGATAAAGATGTTTATTCTGAGGGGTTTGTCGGAGCATTTAAGGCAAGTTTTACAGAACTTGGCGGAAGCGTAGTTGTAGAACAAACATATTCAGGCAACGACGGGACGATGTTCGATGCACAACTCACTGCTGTTAAAGAGGCAAATCCTGATGTCCTTCTTCTCGCCAGTTTTCCGAAATCAGTACCACGGATAATGGCACAAGCACGTGCCATGGAAATTACATCTACCTTCATTGGTAGCGATGGTTGGGACGATCCGCTAATGTCTACAACTTTAGAGGATAATGAACCTGTTGATGGTTACTATTGCACCAACTTAGACCCTGATGCTATAGGTTTTATTTCTGCTTATGCGATGGAATATGGCTCTGTTGACGGGATTGCTGCAACTGGCTATGATGCCATGAAAATTTTGGCAATGGCAATTGAGAGCGTAGGATCGGCAGATGATCCGGCTGCGATTCGCGATGCAATTGCTAAAATCACAAACTACGAAGGTGCGACCAGTATTTCTGGGTTTGATGATAACCGCAATCCTATCAAAAGTGTCGGTGTGCGTCAAATTCTTAACGGCATGCCGCAGGATATGATAATTGAGGCGGCACCTGAGTAGACACGATATGAATCAACACAAACCTATTTAAAGCAAAGACGGGTTTCTCGTGTGAGAAACCCGTCTTTGTTAAATGAACAGACAGACTGTCCTACTCAAATGTAAACTGTGCAACAACACCAGCATGATCAGACGGCCATAATCCGGAAGGAAGTCGGTCAGCTGGTTTGTCGCCGACTGTGAATGACAGGACAGGCAGAGATAAATCCATATTTCGCACAAAGATTTGGTCAATCCGTACCGAGAGATCACTCACCTCATTTAATATGTCATCATCTTGACAGCAAGTATTACCTGTCCCCTCCGAATCCATCTGCCAAACGTCAACATATCCCGCTGACAACAAAAGTTGGTATCCAGTGCCATCGGTTGCTCTCGTATTGAAATCCCCTAATAGAATAATTGGTAAAGTTTCATTACTAAGGACATCAATAAGTTCCTGTGCTTGTGCAATATTTTTTTCCTCCGAGAGTCTTTTCACTTCCAAATGTGTATTAACAACGCGGTAAGTGACACCTGCAACAGTGGCATCTACGGCTGCATAGCCTCTTTTTACTTCAAACTCGAGCATTTCAATTGTAAGCGCATTTTTGTAGTTAGCTGCCACCGGATTTGATATTTCAACATCGCTGCGAGAAAGGATTACATTATAATCGGTTAATCTGACATCATCAATACCGGTATCAGTAAATATCGGCATTTCAATATCTATATTTTCAACTTGTGCAGCGACTTGATAATTTAAGCCTTCTGCTTGGAGTGCATCCATCAAGATTTTGAGGAAATCCAAGATGACCTCTTCAGCCGAAACTGTGCCACCTAAGATGAGGTCCCCCGGACTTTGACGGCGAATTAATGTAATTTCTTGCAGTCCGATAAGGTGGGGTTGATGCGTTTTGATGGATTTTGCAATTGCCACAGCACGTCCCGGGAAATCGGATGCCATGATGTTGTTATATATTTTAGCAACTTCTCCCGGCACTTGTCCTAAGTTCTCTACGGATAGAAGGGGATCAGCACTGCCGCCGACATATACATTATAGGTCATCACTGTAAGAGGTTGCATATCTGTCGGTGTCGTATCGGGCGGCAATATTACTTTATCCGTAATTTTTTCACACCCCGACACGGCAAAAAGTATTGCAAATAGTAGAAAAACAATTTTTAATTTTGACAAAATGTTTCCTCCAAGGAAAAGATAATATAGGGCGAGGTTTGTGCCCAATTTTTTATTAATAGGTGTTGTTAACACATTCCGTAAACGAATTCGTCATCTAAAGTTGTTAACTTAACCCTAAGAATTTGATTTATCGTAGAATCTGGGGCATCTAAAAGCACGCGGAGATAATTATCTGTAAATCCCGCAAGAAAGTTTCTTTTGCCTTCCCTACTCTCTTCTACCAACACGTTTCTTTCTTTGCCCAGCATCCGCTTTCGAAACGCAAAATTGAGTTGATTTCCTAATTCAATCATTGCAGTGCTTCGCTCTGCGGAAATGTGTGGTGCAACCTGATCGGAATAAGTCGCTGCAGGTGTGCCTTTACGCGGGGAGTACCGAAACACATGTAATTGACTAAATCCTATTTTTTCAACGAACTGCAGTGAATCCTTGAAATCTGTATC
>JAPPMR010000633.1 GCA_028818995.1 Candidatus Poribacteria bacterium
GTATTCTACATGATTCGCCATGATTCATAGCGTTGATTTGGTAGGGACGCTATGTGTCCGCCAACGACATATTTTGGACATATCGTCCCTACGGGACTAAAGAGGCATTGTTCAACGTTTTTCTATAAACATATCGTCCCTACGGGACTAAAGAAATTACCGAAATATTTATTTAATCTTCATTTAGATTGTGCCTGTGAGGACGCAAACTGACAGTTTGCGCTACGAAATCTTGAGAAAAATGAAGGGAACTGTGAAAAAAGTGTACTCTATCTTGATATGGAGCCAATTTCGTCGTCAGATGGTTTTATACATCCAACAGAAAATATGTGTTTCCAAAAATTGGTGAAATCCTATATAATAATCATATATGACAAATTTGGTTGTCTATAGCAACGTTGTTTAAATTAGTTGACCTTAAATGATTTATAGGGTTATCCACAGGAAATCCTTACCTTTCGGAGACACATCAAATGAAAAAAATATCCACAACAAAAGATAGACTATTCAAAACTTTTCTGACACTTTTTCTCATTTCAACGTTCTATATTCCGACCCTTTCCGCCCAAGTCCCTTTACTCGAAGGCGCGAAAGCGCGGCTCGGCAAAGGGCGTATCTACGATGTCAAGTATACCAATGAAGGTATGCGGCTCGCTGTCGCCACTTCTATGGGGATTTGGATTTACGATGCCATTACTGATAAAGAACTTGCCTTGCTGACAAAACACGAACAACCTGTTGAACGTATCGTTTTCAGTCCAGACGGGAGCATCCTCGCAAGCGAGGATCAAAGGAATGTAGTCCATATTTGGGAGACGAACACAGGAAAACATAAATATGAACTTATGCATGGCGACAATATAATGGATATTGCCTTCAGTGCGGATGGGAAAACCCTCGTAACGATAGGTTACGGTGGGAAAATCCGTTTTTGGCACACAGACACAGGTGACAAAAAGCAGGATCTCAAAGAGATACCGGAAATGACACAAGGCATTTTCAGTATTGCCATCAATCCAAATGATTATTTAGTGGCAACTGGGAAACGGGACAACACCGTTCCTCTGTGGGATCCCATATCAGGCGAACGCAAACATACACTTGAGGGACATGAATCTTTTGTTATAAGTCTCGTCTTCAGTCCGGATGGCAAAACATTGGCAAGCGGGGGGACTGATGGGACTATCCGTCTGTGGGACCCAGAAACAGGAAAACAGAAACACGTATTTGTGCAAGATCCAAGAATTGCTTTTGAAAGCCTCGCCTTCAGCCCGGAAGGGAGTCTAATAGCCGGTGGTACCCATTTCGGACCTATCTACTTATTGCATGCAGACACCGCCGACCACTTTAAAACGCTTGAAGGACACAGCGGAGAGATTGTTGCCGTCTCGTTCAGTTCGGATCTGCGGACGATGGCGAGCGGTAGTGGGAATGATGGCACGCTCCGTATTTGGGATGTCGCTTCCGGTGAAAACAGACACACATTTACCGACCATTACGGTGAGTTCACCTGTCTTGGCGTGAGTGCGGATGGCAAAACAATTGCAAGTCCAAGCATCGATCTGACCGTCTGTTTATGGGATGCAACATCGGGCAAACTGGAAAAGACATTTGATAAAGAAGGATATTACGGTGTCCGAGACATTGCGTTCAGTCCAGACGGAAATATCATTGCCACTGCGAGTTCTGGAAAGTTCATTAACCTGTGGGATCGGGAGACAGGTAAATCCATCAAAATTCTCAGAGGGCATGAAGGGTTTGTTAACAGTGTTGCGTTCAGTCCAGATGGTAAAACAATCGTCAGTGGGAGTGAGGATAAAACTATCCGCCTGTGGGATGTCAACACACACGAGCATAAGCAAACACTTGAAGGATACGATGCGCGCTTCTTAAGTGTCGCCTACAGTCCCAATGGAGATATAATTGCAAGTGTTAGTGATAGGACTGTTCGTTTATGGGACGCAAAAACGGGCGAACAAAAGAAATTGATAGGACGAAAAAAGAAAATGGCAGAACGAAAAAAGAAAATGGTAGAACGATATGAGTCAGAGGTTTCTGATATCGCTTTTAGCCCCAATGGAGAATCTATTGCCGTTGTGGGTGATTTGTTTGAAATCCATTTGTTGAATGCAAGCACTGGCGAGCAAGAGAAAGTTATTGAAGTGCGTGATGATGCAAGCATCTCAAGCATCGCGTTCAGTCCCGATGGAAAATTGATTGCAGCGGGTAGTGCGGACGGGGGTGTCGATATATTAGATGTCAACACCGGTACGTCTCGGCAGACGTTCAAAGGGCATACATCGCGTGTTATTACACATGTTGCGTTTGCTTTGGATGGGAAATCAGTTGCGAGTCGGAGTGGTGATGGGGTAATATATCTGTGGAATGTTGATGTGTCTGAATAGGCACCTCTCGCAAGAGACGGGACCGAACCATAAGCGTCAATTTAGCGTGCCTCCATGCGCGGTAGGTTCGGTTTGATGAAGATTAATAAAATATTTCGGTAATTTCTTTAGTCCCGTAGGGACGCAATGTTTATAGAAAGACGTTGCATATACGCTCTTTAGTCCCGTCGGGACGCTATGTTTGTTGTCGTGTGCTGCGAGGACATATCGTCCCTACGGGACTAAGAGAAGATGTAGCACCTCCTGCTATAAACATATCGTCCCTACGGGACTCAAGAGCGTTTGACATATTCAGAATATACCTAACAAGAAATTACCGAATTAATAAATTAATCTTCATCTAACCGCACCGGATATTTCTCCAAATTACCGAATTAATAAATTAATCCTCATCAAACCGAACCTACTGGCCTGGGCATTCAGCGCATAATTCTTTTCTTAAATTGACGCTTATGTGTATGTCAGAATACGCGTATGGTATTCTGAATTGGTTAGGAAACCGCACCTACCGTGGGAACCGATTGCCAACAACCAACAATTATGCACCTTTTTTTTACCAACTCGCGTCCTAATGTATGATAAAATAAGACAATCGTAAACAAAAAGGACAAACATTCCCATGCATAAAACACTGGTCCTGATTTTAGCGATACTCACTTTCTCCCAACACAGCATCGCACAAGACACACAGGGTTGGCACAAACAAGACCTACCCGATGGCGCAAAGGCACGGCTCGGTAAAGGCGGGATAACAGGAAACATCACATATTCTCCCGATGAAACACGTTTAGCGATAGCGTGTAGCGCCGGCATTTGGATTTATGATGCACACACAGACGAACCGCTCCATCTACTCACCGGACACACGGATTGGGTCCAAAGCGTTGCGTATAGTCCGGATGGATTTCTATTAGCAAGTTGCAGTTACGATCGAACCGTCCGTCTATGGGATACGCGTTCCAACATAGAACTTCTGACCCTGACAGGGCACACGAACAGAGTCGTAAACGTTGTGTTCAGTCCAGATGGAAAGACGCTTGCGAGCGCGAGTGAGGATAAAACTATCCGTCTATGGGATACCCGCACCGGCACACATGTTCGAACGCTCACAGGACATATAGCAGATGCCACAAGTGTAGCGTTTAGTCCGGACGGGACGCAGTTAGCGAGTGCGAGCGATGACCAAACGTTACGTCTGTGGGACGTGCAAACAGGCACTTCACTTCAGACGTTCACAGGACACACGGGTTATGTTTTTGATGTTGCGTTCAGTCCGGATGGACAGAAGTTAGCGAGTGCGAGTAGTGATAGAACCGCGCGCTTGTGGGATGTGCAGACAGGCAAATCGCTGCTGACGTTTAAAGGATGTAAAGGCTTTGTCGTTAGCATTGCGTTTAGTCCGGATGGGACAAAGCTGGCGAGTGCGAGTCGGGACTGGAACATCCGTATGTGGGATGTACACACCGTTGAAGAGCTGCAGAGGTGGCAAGCACACAAAACCGAGATATACGACATACTGTTCACAAGCGATGGGGAGACGTTACGGAGTGCGAGTCGGGACGGCACGGTGCGGCTGTGGTCTCTGAAAGGTAATATCCTTCTCCGCACAATAAAAGGGCATACAAAGGTTATCCACAGTGTCAAGTTCAGTCCAGATGGGAAAACGCTGGCAAGTGGCAGCACGGACAACACCGTTCGTATATGGGATGCGGAAACGAGTGAATTGATTTGGACACTCACGAAACAACATGTCTTTCCTGTGATTAGCACTGCGTTCAGTCCGGATGGGTCAATGTTAGCAAGTGCTGAAGACGGAATAGCTATCCATGTATGGGATCCGAGTACAGGAGAATATCTGTGGCAGTGCCAAGGACCTACGTTTGGAACGAGAAGCGTTACGTTCAGTCCAGATAGTATGAAGTTGGCAACTGCAGGTCGGACCGGTAAAATACTTATATGGGATGTGCAGACAAAGTTAATACGACATTTCTTGGGTGGTCATAGGGGTGTGGTCAACAGCGTTGTGTATAGTCCGGATGGATCTCAATTAGCAAGTGCCAGTGCGGACGGCACCGTGCGGCTGTGGAATCCGCAGACAGACAAACCTGTTCTTACGTTGCGGGGTCATGCGGATGCTGTGCATGATGTTGTGTTTAGTCCGGATGGGTCGCTATTAGCAAGTACAGGTGAAGATGGCACCATTCGTTTGTGGAATCCGAAGACCGGTGAATCTGTCCGCACGCTCAAAACAAAGGGGAGTGGTAACCTCTGCGTCACGTTCAGTCCGGATGGCAAGATGTTGGCGAGCGGTGGAAGGGGTAGAACCGTGAGTCTGTGGGATGTGTGCACAAGTGCGCTTATTATTGGGTTGAAAGGGCATACATATCATGTGAATAGCATTGCTTTTAGTCCGGATGGTAAAACACTTGCAAGTGGCAGCGGTGATGGCACCGTGCTGTTGTGGGAAATCACAACAGAATAAATTGTATACGTGTATACATTTATACACGTATACATGTATAAATGTATACACCCGACCTACAAGTTACGCTATGTACATAAAAACTGAAAACAACGGAATCATAAACACACATCATTTTGATAGAATCGACGTTTATGCCGAGACAGATGGATTCTACACGCTCCGGGCTTTTATGAACCCGCTCCCTGAGTCAATTGAAGCAGAGAGCCTCATCGTTTCGACCTATCATAAAAAATCAGATGCAGATGAAGCACTATTACATCTGTTCAAACTCCTAACATTCGGTGAACGGACGTGGGCTCCAAACACCGTTTCAGAAAATTGTGAATAACCTATGCCAACAACACACCTCGCCATTCTCACCCAACCCTGGCTCGACCTCATATTAGATGGACACAAAACGATTGAGACACGCATTAGCAAAGTCAAGCTGCCCCCATACGAAGCCGTTGCGGTCGGCGACCACGTGCTGATGAAAGAGAGCGGCGGTCCCATCAAAGGCACCTTTGAGATAGAGCAAGTTGAAACCTACCAAGCTGATTCCAATCTTGATAAATTAGTTTTTGATGCAGTCTTCAGAGAAAACGCCCGCAAGATTTACGGGTTTCAAGAGGTTATGTATGCACATCGCGACGCATTCCAAAAGAAGTGGTGCGAGTCTAAATATGCGACGTTTATGCACGTGGAAAATGTCCAACATTATGACCCTGCTATCCCGATAAAGAAGACGAACCGGTCGGCATGGGTTGTGTTGGGAGACGGCACGGCTGCGGAGTGGTTGGATAGACTGCTGTAGGAGCGAGCTCCTACCGATTCAATCTATTTGTTTGAGGTGGGCCCATAGGACAGCAAGCTTATCCAATGGAAACACTGTGAGTGGACCACTTACCCAGCCAGGGTGAGAGTCTTTTGCTGGATGTTTCGTCAGATTTGTCAATTGCCGGCTGATAAGGTTATAGCGATAAATCTCAAAATTGGCTTCTGCGCCTCCTTCGCTCTTGCGTATATTTAAAAGCACTGTCCGGTCATCTCTTATCCAACACCCGTTAACGATTGCATACGTCTTGGGAAAGTTGTGTACATTAACACGCCTTGTAACCACATTCTGAACAATGAGACGAGTAGCGACTCGTCGCTCTTTTGGTGCTTCTCCTGCTTTCGCACGCCTATGTTCAAATTCTGTATACATAATATATTTGCCAGAAAGGGACCAACGCGGTGCATATCGCCAAATGATATTTTCTCCCTTATTGAGTGGACTGAGTCGTTTTTTCTGTCTCCCATCTGCATTCATGATCCAGATATTTTCTCCATCCCCACCCAAGTGGTGATAGGCAATCTTTCTCCCATCAGGTGACCAATCTGCCCTATCGGAAAATCCTTTACCAAGGTTATCAGTAAGTTGCTTTACAACACCGCTTTCTAAGTTCATCACATGGATATCCCACTCTCCTGCACGTTTACTGGTGAAAGCAATCTGTTTCCCGTCTGGTGATACATTTGGAAACCTATCGGTGGGATGATTATCCATAAAACGACGTTCCTTTTGGCTTTTTACATCAAGAATAAGAAATTCGGCATTGAATACTGTGCCCTTTCCTCGTGATAAGTCTCTTTCAAACACAATCCGTGTTCCATCCGGAAACCAGTCCGGTCTTTCATCATAAAAATCTGGATTCGATATTCTTCGGACATTAGTGCCGTTGTCTTCCATCACATAGATATGATGGGCGTTATCGCCTTCGCGATTTGACGAAAACACAATTTTTGCGTGTGAACTTTGCGAGATAAGGAAACACAAAAGAAGTAGAATAGCAAGACCTATATCGGTATGATAACGTCTCTGATAAAGTTTATATCTCATGAGAAAATCCTTTTGGGACACACAAGTGTCTTTTATTATACTAAATTCTGTAAATAAGTTCACACATATATTCTGTAGGAGCAATCTCCGAATCGCGACGAAACGCCTTGATAGTCGGGAATCCAAATCAAGAAATCAAGAAATCAACGCTACAAATGCCATTAAGGCATTTGGCGGGTATGAATACCTTTTTGGTATTCACCCAAATCAACGCCACATGCCTGTAGGCATCTGTCGGGTATGAATCATGGAGCATCATGTAGAATACCAAAGGCACTGAATCATGTAGAATACCAAACGCGTATTCTACCAAGCGCATTCATAGCGTTGATTTGGTATTCTACCAAGCGCATGCTGCTTTAGGCATTCCCCGCCTACAAGTATACGGTTACTCCCGTCAATGCACCGTATTGTGCAGCAAGAACAACCCTTGCACGTGATTGTGCAAGGGTTTCGCTTTTAGTCCGTATTCAGTGGTTTTAGGGTTGGCACGTAAATTGCTTCTATGTTATCATACGCTAACCAAAGGAGAAAAACGATGCGGATACTACAAATTACACTAAGCCTTAGCCTAATTCTGTTGTTTACGACTGCTGCGAGTGCGAAAATCGTTTTTAGTGCATACCAAGACAGAAACGATCACATCTATGTGATGGACGATGATGGTAGTAATATCAGGCAACTCACCAATTATCCACACATGGAAGTGCAACCCCGTTGGTCTCCAGATGGCACACAAATCGCTTTTCTAAGGGACACAGACCCGTCAAGCTCGATTCGTCTCAACACGTTCATTATGAATGCCGATGGCACGAATGTGCGGCAGCTCACGAATCATCGCGGGAATGATAAGGGGTTAACGTTTTCACCTGATGGCAAAAAATTGCTCGTCAGTAGCCATCCAAACACAGGTGTTGAAAAAATAGGTCTTTACGTGATAGATATTGAAAGCGGTAACACTCAAAAGATTTCTAACCTTGAAATAAGTGCTGTTGATTGGTCGCCTGATGGAAAGCACATTGTGTTCGTGGATATCGGTTTTTGGGCGACTGAAGACAACCTTTGGATGATGAATGCTGATGGTTCCGATCCACGTCCTTGGACACCACCCATAAAACGCGCAAGAACTATGGACCGCGGTAGACCCAAATGGTCACCCGACGGTCAACAAATTTTGTATACTGAAACATACCTTAACGTGCAAGAAATGTTACTTGACGATGGCGGAGTATTCCGCAGAATTAGGGCTGCTGGAAAATACCGATACATAATCCGCAATGTAAATGGCGGTGCTACGGAGAGGTTGAATATCCCTAAAGGTTGGGTGGCAAGATCTGTCGCTTGGATGAATGGGCAGGAATCTGTGCTTTTCAGTGCGTTCGTGGATTTTGAGCATAAGGATGAGTGGAATCGGACTCGTTGGGTGCAACTCTATAAGTATGACCTTGCATCAGAGCAAATCACGCAGTTGACGCATGACCCTGGTAGTAAGATGAGTGCAGATTGGGTTCGCGGTGCTTATGCCGTTTCCCCAGCGGGTAAACAATCAGTGCGGTGGGGTGAACTCAAAAAGGCGTATTCAGATTGATCTTCGTAGGTCGGGT
>JAPPMR010000211.1 GCA_028818995.1 Candidatus Poribacteria bacterium
GTCCTGTTCTTGTCTGGCAGTAACGAGCGGCCGGATATTTTGATTTTTTTTAATTTGTTCCTTTTTTAAGAACAGCCAAATCCAATACGCAATTAATCCGCCACACCAGACAAAAAAGAAACATTGCAAGATAGTTACAATAACTGAAGCAATTGGGTTCGTGGGAGATAGGTATTCACTAAAGAATGGTGGCATAAGTCTTCTTATTCGCTGGATTCCAAGTCTATTTTACCTTTTTCAATAAGTGTCCACTGTTTTTGGATGGAATCGAATTCACATATTGCTGGTTTAATAATCTTCAAATTTTTATAACGAGAATGATAATTGAAATCTGGACATTCAAATACTTCACCAAAACGGCCAGCTCTATAAACAGAATGTTCTAAAGTGAAACTGTAAATTGGAACAACTGCATACTGTCCTTCATCTTCAATATAAAATCCCCAAAACTCACCACGTTCGTTCGTTTCAAAGATCGGAGACTCATTTGAATCCTCACGACGCTTTAAAGTATTTATAACTCCGATTTGAGAGTACGAATGATAATTCATCTGCAATTGATCTTCATTTCTTCTGTTGTAAATGTTACAAAATGTTTGAAGGGCTTGAGGTAACGGTTCCTCATGTTCATTTTGGAAATCTTGAGAATGTGCTGTGATTTCTTGAGAATCCGTTGAAGTTGCCGTGTTTTCGACGGACGGGTTTGTGTAATTTTCAGCTTGAGATAGACTGTGAGTTTCAAGAGTGTTTGCAATGCGCTCTAGACTTCGTTGGATATTTCTGTCCTCATCTATCAATATTTCAAGCAAACGTTTGAAGTCGGACAGAATATCCTTTGAATAATCTGCCGTGCCTTCAAAAGTTTGGGAACGTCTATTGATGGGACTTTCCGACAAAGCGTTCACCTTTTGTTCACGGTATCCTAATCTATTATCTTTCTCAAGTTGGCTTAATCTGTTATCTACTCGCTTTCTGAAAGATCTGTCCATCCGGAAGATTATAATCAGCAAAATCAGAATGCCAAGCAATAGAACACCAAAAATAGGCATAAACATAGTGTGTAGAAATCCCTGCTGCCCTTCACTCGAACTGTCGGTTGTACCATCAATGTCCTGTTGTGCTAACGAAGTTTGAACTTGATTTTGTCTTTCGACTGTCTGTTGAAGTTCATCAGGTTTATCGCTATGTTCGTTTGCCGTTAAACCAAATGGAGGAACTAGTACAGCGAGTAGCAAAATACCACACAAGAAATTTGCGTGTACAGAACGAATTTTTCGATATTCTTGGTCAGAATTATCCAACGGTCTGCAAAACGTATTCACGGTGTCCACTGCTCCGTTTTCCATTCTAATAGGAATTTCAGTGCCAAGATAAATAGAGGCTCAACGTGAAGGCCGTCAGATGGCTTGCCCTTAAATTCTAGAAATTCATTCTTTAATTGTGTTACGATAAAATCTTGCGTCTTCTGATCCAGTGTGATTTTTCCGTTGGACCACCCAACCCTATTAAAACTCTCTACGAAATCTCTAATTTGTTTTAATTCTTCCGTAGTGTTCAGGCCAGCTGCAAGGCGTTCAGCGGTCAGAATTTCTGTCTCCGCCTGCTTTTCATCGTTTTCTATAAATGTTTCGCCCGCTAAAACATCAGTTTTAGTTAACTCATCTTGAGTCCAGTCAAGATTCTTCTTCACTTGGACTAAGCCGTAAGCGGCTTCTTCTTTAGGTGATTTACTAATTTCAAGGTCAAAGCGACCGATATCTGTGTCAAATTCTGATGCATCAAGGAGGATCTGCTTGAGACGCGTTTTACTTGTTTCGTTCTTTTTGAAATCACCGTTTGCCAGCCAGTTTAAAATACGCGCTCCATTTCCACCGATGTACACGCTCGGCATTTTTCTGTCAAAATTTCCAGTTTGATTAAGGTATTTAAGAACTAACCCGATGTAATATAAAAGCCCGGAAATCCCCAGAGCGATCAGGTGAATAAATGGTTTCACTTGTGGTCGAGTATGTATTGCAAGATTCTGCCACCAATTTTGATCATTGTTCTGTGCATGAGAATTAATCGATTCAGCAATCCATGAATCGGCCTGGGCATAAAAATCCGATGCCTTCTTTTTAGATGCCTTTTTTAACAAGTCGATATCTGATTGGTTAACACCAAAATTTTCCAAGAATCCAGGGTTTCCCTTAAGCATATCTAAAAAGACGCGTCTACCTGCCAATCTGAGAGATCCGTGCCAATGCAGTTTGCCGTCCTGCCATATAGAGATGTCTGAAGTTTCCCCGCCAATATCTATACAGACCGCTCCATCAGCAAATGCCCCAATAGCATTTTTACTTTGTCGCGTACTTGCAAAAAATTGCGCGGCAGCAACACTTTCTGGTTCATCGGCTACTATCTTGCCCTGCAGACCTGTTACCGTACTACACCTTTCCGTAATACGTTGCCAAATTTGTCTGAAACTTTCTCTATCATCTTCGGAAAATGCAATCGGATAAGAAAAGTGCCAATTGATTCTCTTCACACCTTCATTAGCAGCCTCGGCGGCACACTGGAGGCACAACTGTTCAAGAAAAATACTGGTGCGAATTTTATCATTGGGTTGTGGAGACCATTTGAGATCAGTAAAAATTTTTTCGACAGATGGAAATTTTTGATAGTTGGAAACAAAATGGATATGACCGTCTAACAACGGCCTTAATCCGCTATTGTCTGAAAAACTCTGAAATAGGCTAAGAAATGGTGTTTTTTCAGATTCAATCGAAAAGAAATCATCGTATAAACGATCACGGTGGTATTCTCTCGATTTTGTAACCTGGAGCAGACGGCTCGCTAATTCCATTTTGTTGGGAGAACTTTGTAGATCATCTATATCATTTCTGTAAACGGTAGTACTACTGGTACCGAAATCAATACCGATGTTCCAGGTTTTTCCATCATCTGCTAAAGTGTCCGGAAGCGAAATAAGCAAAACGCCTGCTTCTTCATCTTTATACCTGCAAATCATTATTTCTGGAAAATGAGATGTTTTGGTAATCGATTTTTCAATGTCAACATCCGAAGTCTGAGGGGCAGCAACTTTTTGTTGATCATCATGGGTGCCATACGGTTCGACATAGAACGTACCTAGAACAGGATCTGAAAAATAGGTATAGTAAACTTGCCAATCTGATTTTCTGAAATTGGGCCAGATTTCTAGGACAGGTACCTCGTCTATTTCAATAATTTCTCCGCTTTCATAAAGAGGCTCAATACCGTCTTCTCTTTCGGTATATTCTTGAGTGACTTCAAGCCCCGAGGGGAGGTATAAGGTAACCTTAATGCCTTTTTCCGTTTTCTCAAAGATAATTCGCTTATTTAAATCCGTTACATCCAATTCTGATAGTGCTTCACTCTTAATTGGAAGAATAGGGGTAACACGACTCTCTTTAACAGTAAGTTCATCATTAATTTTTAGTGGGAGAGATCCACAAAAAGCATCTGGATCCTTAATTACAAAAAGTTTTTCGGTGAGGTATTCCTTCTTCGCTATGGGTTTATTCATACCGACGAAGAATCCTTGCTCTATACGGAGACCTGTATCAGAAAGATCCGGCATGGTTTGAGGTGCTCCGCCTAATTCATTCATGAAATCGAGAATCCGTCCGTTAAGGCGATCTCTTATAAACTTTATTCTATCATTGAGTTCTTCGTTGAGATCAGGATTAGCATCAGGAAGAGGAGCAATCTGTGTTACATGAAAGTGGTTAAGCCAACCAGCAACAGCTACTTGCTCTTCTTGGTCTAAATTTTCGATCGGATCGCAGAGGACTTTTCCATTAAACCAAGGCACGTCTGAAATTAGATCGGTATAGTCGACAGCAGTACAAACGAGGGTAGTTGGCGAAGTTATACCAATTGGGTTACCCTTAAACAAAATGAGATAGAGTTTATCCCATGTCGTCTCTGCTTCTAATGTATGTTCTGGTAGTAACTTTGATAATGCCCGGAGAAACTCTGGGGCACCTGCATCTCCCTCATCAGGAATCGCGATTTGCTTAGTCGTCAAGGGAAAATCCTTTCGCTCCTTGAGTGCCAACATCGCCAAAAGCCCACGCCACTCACCTAAAATGCATTTACGCATCGGATGGTCAGTACCATAAAGTGCCATCTCAAACAGCAGTGGACGTGCCCACATGCTCGGAATGCTGTCAATGTCAGTAAATTCAGCAGCAGCAGTCGTAACCTTAAGACTCCTACTAATGTTATAAAGCTCAACGGCATTTACCGATTGCCATTGTCCTGGGTCAAGTGGTCCTACAGTTTTATCATCTTTCAAAGGAGGGAGGAGTCGGTAGTTTGGCATTCAACACTCTCCTATCTGTTTTGCATATAAATTGTGTTATGCATAATATGAGTTTGGAAACTTATTAAATCCTTCCGCTGTTTCGGTATAAAGCACTCAAAAATCTTCCAATATCGCCGGTGCCATCACTTTTCCCCCTAGCAGAGCACATATTTTCCCAGAGTCTGTTCACTGGATGCAAAGATTCTGCTGTGTTTGATGAAATAAGATTACCGAATTTCCTTAGGTCGAAACTGTCTTTAAATATAAGACGGTTCCGATCACTTTTTTGCGCGTATGCATCGTATTTAACAAGCCCGACCTGCTGATCACCAGCAGAATTTTGAATGTTAGCGAGCCAGAGTAGAAAATCTTCACAATAGTTTTGAACATCCTTGAGTAATGTTATCGTATCGTCGTTAAGCGAAATCCTGTTCCGTTTAAAGAAATCGATGTACCATGGGGCACGATAACCTGAACCCTTCTCTCGAATATTATCGTTAAGCATCGGTTGATAAATGCTTAAGTATGCGAAAGCAAAACGTGCCAAATATTCGATTTTTGAACGAATTTCACTACCATTATTGTTATAGGGCAGATCTATCCATTGAAGTTGTTTGCTGTCTCGATCTATTCTGAAATATTGAGAAACTTGATTCGGTCCGAAATTTTTCCCGAAGAAATCGATGGCTGCTAAAGCAGCATAAAGTTCAATGAAGTGTGGGGCATTCTCTTGGTTCTCTCCACCCAGAGCATTGTTAACTTTAATTTGAGATTCATCACCAAAGAGGTAAATCGCATCGTAAATAAGTTTTTTATTCCAAAGGTGATAATACTCGAGTGCCGCTTGGGTATTCATTAGAAAATGCTCAGCCTTCGCTTTGAGTTCCTTATCTTTTGTATCATCAAAAGTAAAGTAGGGGAGAACCAGTGCTCCGCCTACCTGTACTTTTTTATTTTTGAATTCATCTTTAACTAGCTCTGCAATCGTGGGGAAACCAGATGCCCCGGTGCCACCAAAGATTGATCCTGCTAAAAAGACCTTAGCGTCTGTATCTTTAGCAACTAGCATCCGAAATGTAAGCCATGGATCATCTGCTCCCAATTTCACCGTTTGTGCCATGACTGATGCCCCAATTGAGGGGTGACCACGAAAACCTTTATCTAGTTCAGCTTTTCTTTCTTTTTGACTATATAGAACTTCAAAGAGATCAGCAGCAGGATGCTTTTTCGCCCTAAGGTCATTATAGCGAACAAAATCCTCTAAGGATGGATTCGGATTATCTTTATTAAACGGGGTCCAAACCGGACTTTTAGCAGAAATAATTTCTGTCTGTAATAACCGCGGTTGGGCAAGTCGTGGCTCCGTGCGAAACTTCTTGTAATGATTCAACGTTGCCACGGCACGTGCAAGGCTACCGTTTGCTTCATCGGGATCGACAAAAAGCATGTAAAGGTCATTATTATCTGGCATCATCCCTGCCGCGGCGAGATGCATCAAGGATTCAAGACATTTCGCCCCTGTTCCACCAATACCAATAGCATAATATCCCATTAATTTACCTCCTATTCATAAAGTATTTACCATGGGCATCGGGATCGAATTTGCTCTGCTCCTATTGGCGCATACTTAAAAGATGATGGTGAAAATAAGACAGTGGTGAGATAATAGGGCAGCAAACCATTCAAAAAGAAAAGCAAATTTGCTATCCACAGACTACTTTCAGCTTCTTCAACATAGATACAACTCACGATGCTCATTATAATCGGTACAAGAAATAACAAAAACCAAACGATGCGTTTTCCAGACCCACCTCCTCTATTAATTTTGAAACCCCATTGTGTTAATACGTACCATACAAGACTTGCCGCTCCAGCACTTACAACGCACAAAATCGCGTATTTTTGAAAACTCTCCATCCATTGTCCTATTGTAATTTTTTTATTATCAGGTAATTCAGGCGGGTAGGTCTCGAGAATACGAGGTTCAACCTGCACAACAGCAACGCCACAAATAACAGTAATAACAAGGATACACCCCACATTAAAACAGATGTTGCTCCAATTCATTTCTATAGTGTCTCCCTTACCTTTTTTTAATATAGCAGTAAATTGCGCCATTTTAGGGCGATGCATCCGTGCGGTTACCTGCGAAAGATTGCGAACAAATTTAACCAAATTCAGAGTCTTTGAACCGTCGCGTCCTGTGCCCATATCCCACTCCGAACACCACTTGGGTTCCCGATATGAATCAATTGCGGGATAAAGTGTCACTTCATAAAGGTAGATAGCACTTTCCAGAGAACTTGATTCTAAACTGAACTCAGTGCTGAGTTTATTACTATCTTCATTTTCCAAAAGCTCTGACCTTACGGTCAGGCACTTCTTAGCTTCCCCACTTATTTGGGTTTCTCCCATCGGCGCGTGTTTAGCAATAATATCAGGCTTAAACGGGTTAGACGTGTTAGAATCAAAGAACATTGCATGCGGCAACGAAACATATTCCATTTTAACAGAGATTTCGGCAGGATCAGAAGTTCTCACGATTTGAAATTGTTGCAAGCCTGGATCTTCACTACTGACGAAAGTATCGTTACTTAAATTATCCTTCTCAATTAAAGCCCTGTCAAACGATAATAAGGGATTGACCAAATACCGCGAAAAGATTATCGTTTCTGCCTCCGAAAATCCATTTGCTTGTAAGCGATCAAAATAGTGCGCGATATCGGCGTACTTGCCCAAAACAAGCAGATAGAACGGACGAAACGTTTCAGTATCTCCAGGATTACTCCGATAAGGCATTGATGATCCTTCACCGATACCGATGTCGTAGACCGTGCCATCAAATTGACTCCGTAATCCGAATAACCCGACCTCACATCCTTTTTGAATATATTTCTCTTTCAGGTGATTAATCAACAGAGTTATATCACTGTCATCTTGAAAAAGGTCGGTTACAATAACCACTAATTGCCCTTCAGTGTTATCTGCCTCGGCATCTTCCTGAAGTGTGTCATTTGCATCTATCTCTGCTGTATCTTCAGGTGTGCTGCTCGTTCCGATATCAGTGTTGACGAATTGTGCCTCGTTCTCAATAACTTTTTCAATGTACGTTTTTCCAAAGATATCTTCTTCCTCGTAAAAACTTTCATATCCGGCTTGCAAGTAGGTGCTCCTATCAATCGGCTCAACCTTCTCACCGAATCGGAAAAAATTCACCGTTTCATCTCTCCAACCACTTACAATTACACTCTCTAAAGAGGGACAGATTCGGGTGTAATGCGTTGAATCCGGAACAACGAAGCCTTGCATGGAGAGTGTCGCGTCAAAATAGATGCGCGCAACAAGCCTATCTGATACGGGGGGTAAGTCCGGTAGCGGTTCTGGCGGGTCTGGGATACTCTTTTCACCAGTATCACAACCTTTTAGAGAAATAAAAAGGCATAGATAGATGGAGAGCAGCAAAAATCTCGTTTTCCACTTTATTTCTTTTTCTTGCATCTTCTGTACCAACATATAACAATCCTGATTTATTGCCCTAATATTGCCGATCTACCTCAGAGTTTGATTATTTGGGAAAATATATAATAGTCCTAACCCCAGAGATAACTATCGTGAATTATACCCAAAAAAGGAAATTTGTCAAATATATTTCACCAAAATCACCAAAATGCCGAACAAAAGATCGAATTGAACGCGTAGGATTTTGATATGGCATAATCCAAATCATCCTTCTATCTTGAAAGGTGCCTCTCATCCTGAAAATCTTAAAATCCTGCAAATCCAGCTTCAGACATACTTCATTCCTGATCCTCGCGCCATTTCGCAAAATCTGCCTCAATTTCCTCCGACCATTTCCGATCTATCTCGCCCGGCGTGTATACACCTTCCCGTAGCCGTTGATGCCCGAACCGATCACGGAGAGCAACCTCCTCGCCCTGTTCAACGACCTGCTGCGCGAAATGCGGCGGAATGAAGATAACGCCACCGCGCCTGCCTAAAACGATGTCACCGGGTAAAACCGTCG
>JAPPMR010000016.1 GCA_028818995.1 Candidatus Poribacteria bacterium
GACTACATCAACATCGGTATGGAACACGGTTGTTTTGATCTGTCCGGATTAGATAGTTACATGCGCGGGATGGCAGATGGCGGTCCCACCAATAGCGGACACAAAACACCCGCAGTGATTGTCGAGTTGCCAGTAGATGGCGTCAGCGCTGACGCAATTCGCGCCAACGGATGGCAAATGCGGCAACTGCTTGCACGCGGTGTGCATGGGCTACTGCTCTGCCATGCAGAATCACCGGAGGCAGTCAAAGCGTTTGTAGAGGCGTGCCGTTATCCTTTCCAGACAATCGGCGTAGGAACGCAATTAGATGTTGGCAGACGCGGTTCTGCAGGACAAGGCCCTGCCTCACACATCTGGGGTGTTTCCGTTGACCAATACCTTGACACTGCCGATCCGTGGCCATTGAACCCTGACGGTGAATTGCTCCTTGGACTAAAGTTTGAAAATAAGCGCGCATTAGCCAACGTTGAGATGACTGCTCGGGTACCAGGAATCGCTTTTGCAGAATGGGGCCCAGGTGATATGAGCATGTCGTTTGGCTATAAACATCCACCAAATCCGCGCCCACAGGAATTGCAAGATGCCAGGGACCGCGTATTTGCAGCATGCCAATCAGCAGGACTTAAGTTTTTGGAAAGCGCATCACCAGATACAATAGAAACAAGTATTGATGCTGGCGTGAGAATCTGTGGCTCAGGTGAAGAAACCGCACGTATTGGACGCGCTTACGCTGGCAGAACAATGCCCGAATAAAAATCTGTAGGAGCGATCTCCGAATCGCGATTTTACGATGTAGGAGCGATCTCCGAATCGCGACTTTACAAGTAAAACATCTAAAATACACCCAAGTTGCCACCTTGAAAAAGATCGATTGTATGATATTTGAAGTGTTCAATCTTTCGCTCCGGGGAATGTCATTAAGACATTCATACCCGCCAAATGCTTAAATGGCATTTGTAGCGTTGATTTCTTGATTTGGCGGAGCGATATGTTTATAGAAAAAGTTATTGCTAGCTCTTCCGCTCCAGATGAAGATTAATTTTTAATTTCGGTAATTTCCAGTTTTCTCCAGACCCGGTAGGTGCGGTTTCTAACCGCACCGGACTTCACCAATAAATTACCCAATTTATTTTTTAATCTTCATGCGGAGCGGTATGTTAAGAGATCAATGTTTTGTGTAGATAATGTCTTTTTATTTAGGTAGCAACTGAGATTAAACATGAGGTAAACTATGGCATTAACAGAACAAGAGATGTTAGCAGAATTGCGTAAATACGACACACCGTCAATAACAAATGTAGTAGCAACTTACCCGGGAAATCCGCTTTGTCTTGGACTTTACAACCCGTGGACAGAAAACTGGTACACAGATACCACTATCCGTTGCATGTATCCAGAGTTAGGAGCGATGGCAGGATATGCGGTGACGTGTGTCTACGGTTTACCCGATCCGAACTATTCCGAACTCTCTTTTATGGACGTGGTTGATGCATTAGATGCATCTGAAAAACCGACAATTTTAGCATTGCAGCAAAAGTTTCCGCCAGAATTAGCGAACAAAGTTGGATTAGCAGGCGGTAACATGACAGCTGCAATGAAGTCTCTGGGATGTTTAGGCGTAATTTCAAACGGACCATCACGAGACATTGATGAAATCCGTCCGATGGAATTCCAGTATCTATTGAGCGGGATTTCACCTGGACACGGAGCGATGGCGGTTCAGTCTGTCAATGTTCCCGTTTCTATAGCAGGAATGGATGTAGCACCGGGTGAAATAATCCACATGGACGAAAACGGTGCGTGTAAGTTTCCAGGCGATAAGTTGGAAGAGGTGTTAACAAATGTTAAGGCATTGTTAAAAGAGGAAGGTGACCGAATTGGGCAATTGTTATCAGGCCCAAAAACAGCGAAACAGGTCCGCGCTATTTTCAGCGGACATTCTTATGCCGAAGACGAAGATGAATAGAGCGCAGTAGAATAGATATTCTCGCTTCCGCAACACATTCCCCGGTAGGCGGGGAATGCCTAAATGGCATTCATACCGTTGATTTGGAGGTTTCCTAACCTCGCTGGTGCAGAGTGGCAAAGGAATTCCAAAATCTACATAAGCCCCAGCGGGGCGATAGGTGTATAGCAGCACGACATGCACACGGACAAAGCCCCAGCGGGGCGAAAGGTGTATAGAAAAAGTAATCGCCTCAGTCTAAAGCCCCAGCGGGGCGATAGGTGTATCCGTGGAAATTCTATTGATGCCAAGTGACACTATTAACACAAACTATCACATAATATCTTTTAGAATTGTTCAACTATAGCACTAAAAACAAGGTGAAAAATGAGAAGTTTTGGAACACGAGGACGCGTTTATCCCGACAAACACTATGTAGTGCCGCGTACCGAAGATATTACGGATTTCATCAACCGTATTAAAGAAGGACGGTACATCGTCCTCTTTGCCCCCCGCCAAACCGGCAAAACCTCCTTTTTTCGATTCGCTGCTGAGGCACTCGTAACCGAAGATCAAAATTATTTCCCAATTCAACTGAATTTTGAAGAGTATAACAACCTTGATGTTACCAATTTTTACGCATCCTTTCACAGAGAATTGTGCAGAGAACTTGAGAGAGGCATTCAAAGACGCGGTAAAGTTCCTTCTGTTACATTGGAACAATTATTCACCGAACCAAAAATAACTGATCATGTTTCAATGCGATACTTTTTTGAAAACCTTACTAATCTTCTGAATTTGCATTACAAATTGGATCCGAAAGTTGTCCTCATCATTGATGAATTTGATGGTATTCCACAATCCGTTGTGAGCGATTTTCTCCATTCGCTACGCAACATCTACCTTTCTGATGAATTACAATGTCCGCACAGTGTTAGCATTGTCGGAGTTAAGAGTATTACGCAACTCAACTATGATCGGTCCATTTCACCTTTCAATATCCAAGATGAGTTCAACTTACAGAATTTCAGTTTGCAGCAAATAGACGAATTACTCTCGCAATATACAGATGAAGTAGGACAGGCGTTTGACGCAGAAGTCATCTTAACACTCCATAAACAGACAGCTGGGCAACCGTTCCTTGTCAACCGTTTTGCACAGATTCTCACAGAAGAATTAGACGTTCCGAAAACAGAAACAGTCCGGATGGAACACTTTTTAACTGCCCATGAACAAATGCTTGATGAGCAGAATACCAACATCCAGCACCTCCTAACAAATGTTCGTAGAGACCGACGGTTTGAAAAACTGCTTATGAGAATTACCGCTTATGAAAGAGGACTACCGTTCACCCTTGATAACGAAATCATCAATGAACTTGTTATGTATGGCGTAATTAAAAGAGGCGATGACAGAATGTGTGAAATCGTCAATCCGATCTATCAACACCGAATCATGCAAGCATTTAAGCCGATAGTCAACGGATTGGAGGAGACATATTTTCCTGAAGACAGTGATAAAGATTTTATTGATTACGTTTCACCCGCAGGAGAAATTGAACTAGAAGCACTGCTTGATAATTTCAAGGATTTCATTGCCCGCGCGGGTTTTCGTATATTGGAAGTGCCAGAAACGCCACAGGAATATGTTGGACAAAACTTGCTGTATGCCTATCTCGATTACTTTGTCCGTATTGTCCATGCGGATATGTTTCTTGAAGTGCAAACTGGACGCGGGAGAATAGACCTTCTCATTATTCACAATAGCAGAAAATACATTGTTGAAACAAAAATATGGGAGGGAGAAAAGTATTATCAAGCAGGTAAAAAGCAGCTCGTAGCGTATCTAAAATCGGAAAAAGCTGATGAAGGGTACTATGTTGTATTTGACCACCGCACGAATCCAGAGGCGCGTGTTGAAACAGAGACATTAGATGGAGTAAAGATTCGGAGTTATGTCATTCCTGTTGTTCAAGAAAAACCTTCATCGTTTTCCCGCTTCTGAGGAGATGTGCCGTGCTTGCCACAGCCACCACAGCACTATTTCGTAGGTCGGGTAGAGCGAAGCGAAACCCAAAGGCATCAATTTAAGGAAATCACCTCTTGTTGGAGGGGTTTCTAACCCCGATTTTAGCCCAGACACCTTTCGCACCGCTGTGCTTCGTTGTTGTTTGATATCTTTTCTATATACCTTCCGCACTGTTGGTGCTGAGATGTGATTGACCATAGCCTCGGAGAGGCGAAAGGTGTATAGCAATATCATAGCAACACACGTCTAAAGCCCCAGAGGGGCGAAAGGTATATAAAAAGTACAAAATGCTACACTAAATTGACGTCTATGGGTAGAGCGAAGCGAAACCCGACTTTTAGAGGGCAATGTCCAAATCAGTGCCAAATATGCCTAATCAATGCCGAATACGCGTATGATATTCGGAGTGTGGTATTTGTTGGGTTTCGTAAACTCTACAGGACCTAAAAGTTATACCATTTCTGAATGATTATATAGCATTATTTCGTAGGTCGGGTAGAGCGTAGCGACACCCGACTTTTTAGAGGGCAATGTCCAAATCAGTGCCAAATATGCCCAATCAATACCGAATACGCGTATGATATTTAGGGTGATATTTGTTGGGTTTCGTAAACTTTACCGGATCTAAAAGTTATTATGATACTTTGTCAATTACGTATGGTATTACTTTGGGATGCCTTGATATGCCGTGCCTGCCATAACCACCATAGTACTGCGGGAATCAGCGGAAGAGCGGTCATTCCCCATAGAACAGCCTGTACACCAAAGATATCCAGCATTGCACCGACAGTCGCCGTAGCAATTCCGCCCATAAGCGTAAAGAGAGCAAACTCAGTACCAAAGATGCGTCCCCGAATCTCGTTAGGGGCACGTTGAAGGAGCAATTGCGTTGAAAATACCCAAGCGATTCCACCACCGACACTTCGCACAAAACCACCGAAAACTACAATTGGGAGGCTCAAGAGTGGTGCAGCAATAGCAAGTCCAACTGATCCAATCAGATAACCGAGACTGATGCTTCGTCTAAGAGGTTTGTCATCGTCACCTGTCCAAAATCTTGCGACAATAGGACCGATACCACTACCGACACCTCCCATACAATACATCAGTCCTAAACTGATTGCACCATCAATCCCGATAACGAAGTGTGTCTTAGCAATTTCAACTTGTGCCACCTGAAATCCAGAAGACAGTAGGAGTGCTATAGCTGCCTTATGTAGCGATATAAAGAGAATATCGGGATGCCGCAACATGTAACGGAGTGTTACAAACTTTGAACCTTCGCGCACCTCTGTTGTAGAGATAGAACGGCGCGGCAGTCTAATCTGTAGTAGGAGGACAGCTGAAACGAAAAAGGTTAATCCGTCAATTATAAAGGCTGTATGAACGCCAAGTAACCCTGCTGTAAATCCACCAATAGCAGCACCAAGTGCAAGCATCACAGACCAACTGGTAGCACTCAATGCGTTGGCAGTGCCAAGTTCGCGCTGTGAGGTTACATCCGGTAGGATTGCACTACGGGCAGGACTAAAGAAGCCGCTAACGCCAAATAGAAGCGTTGTGAGAAGGTAAAGAAGCCAGATATCGTCTGCGTCTTTCACAAAGAGAAAACCGAGAAGAAGTAATCCCCGGACGATATCAGTAATAATTAGGATGTGTTTTCGGTTGAAGCGATCCGCACATATACCAGCAAGCGGTGCCACAAAGAAAGGAGCGAGCATCCGTATCGTAAACAATATGCCTAATGCTAAACCCGATTCTGTCAGATTATGAATCAATATAGCGGAAGCGATGATGTTAAACCAATCGCCTAAAAGACTGACAACTTGTCCTGCCCAAAGCCAACGAAAGTTGGAATTACTTAGGAGAAGTTCAAAGTAGCCAACGGGATTTTCTCTATCCCTCTTCTGACGACTCCGTTCAACGACTTTATCATGCGTTACGGCGGCAGCTTGTTCTTTATCAGACAACTATAAACCCCACCGCTCGTTGATCGGTTTCTGATAAACCTCAATCTCGCCAGATACCACATCTTCGTAGTTGACTGCCTGTCCGCACGCATTAGATTCGTAGATTGATTCGCAGATTGACTTTGCGCGAAGTCCTGCTTCAGCATCCAATTCGGGTGGACGATTGGTTTCAATTGCATCTACAAAATCGTAGCATTCAAGGACTACGCCATCGGTGAAATCGTGTGGAAACAGTCGGTTTTTCTCCTCATCAGAAAGACTTGCCATATATTCATCTATCAGGCTTTCCATTGAGTGACGGGAACCGTCTTTGAGAATGACTTCTCCACCTTCAAATGGTCCGTGGAAGATGTCCCCATTATCAAGCAGACATCCTTCGCTCCCATAGTAAACGACTTGGTTAAACCCGTGTCCCACTGCTGCCCACGTGCATGTCCACAACCCGATAACACCGTTATTGAAGTTGATCGTTGCTACCCATGTATCCTCTTGTTCGTTCTTGACAATCTCGCCCGATTTGGTAACCTCAAGATTTTCAAATTGGCAGACGCGTCCATAAACGGTAGTCGGATCACCAAAGAGAAATCGCAACGTATCACAATAATGTGCGCCAGAGTCCATCACCATACCGCCACCACCAAGCGTTAGGTCAAGTCGCCAGTGCCATTCGCTTTGTGGGTTCGGTTCCCGATGACTCGCGTGTTGTGCACAGAACATACGCATATCACCAAGCATCTGTTTTTCATTCATCAACCACTCCGCTGTGCGGCGGCTCGGCATTCGTCGAATATTCTCCGCAGTAGCAGCGATTTTGCCATTCGCTTTCGCAGCAGCAATAATCGCATGGGTCGCTTTCACAGTAACCCCCATCGGTTTTTCTACCATGACGTTAACGCCAGCGTTAAGACATTTAATCGCATTGATATGGTGATGCGCGTGTGAAGTGCAAATATCCGCACCGTCTAAATCTACAGTTGAAAGCATTGTGTCCGTATCGTCAAACACAGCAGGCTTTTTGCCTGTTACTTCTTTGACTCGCTCGGCGAAGTTGTTTGCACGGTCTTTGACTTCATCGCACATCGCGACGAGTTCCACTTTCCCAGGTTCCGTATTATGAATTGTAAGATACGCATTAAGATGACCGTTTGCCATACCACCGCAACCGATAATCGCAATCCGAATTGCCATGAGATTCACCCTTTTTCAAAGTATTATATTTTTCGTGAGACTTTTGATATAAGAAACGAAAAGTAGAATACTACAGATACGGATTTTTAGCAATCTGTAAGTTTTAGTGAACAGCATGGAGATGTGCGTTTTTTACTCTTGTGTTGAAGTAGGGTTGATTGGTAAAAAGGAAGGAGAACAACATGGCAGGAAATGAATCTAAAGTAGGTTGCGATAAAGGTAAATCGGAGAGAGTATCTGGCTTAGAGTTTGAAGGAGAGATTAGGCATTCAAAATGAGAGGCAATCACTTTGATTACCTCTCACGCAATTTTAACAGAATAGATTTATTCTATTTTCAGGCAACTACGGGAAGTGAATCCCCAATTTACGGCACATCTTTCGGATTTTGTTAACCGCGCCGCCGATCTTCCTCCCGCCCCGTGTAACGCCAAAGAGATGTTGACTGACAACCCTGCGAGAAATACCGAGGATACAACCGATTTCCTCCTGTGTTTTCCCTTCATAAAAATAGAGTTGAACGCAATCATTTTGGCGGCCAGTGAGTTCTTTGGAGACAATCTGACGAATCTGCTTTAGGACTTTCTGTCGTTTCGCTTGACGTGCCCTTGTATATTCGTCAGATGGAGACTGATGCCAGAGTAGGTCTTCCGTAGTCAGTTGGTCAAAATATTCCGGTGGCACCGGAACTTCCCAGAAATCGGGATTAAATTTGGACATAGATAACGACTCCTCAGAGTGAGGCACTGGTACCTATGCCATTTCAAATCAATATTTTGAGAATGGGCAGAGGCACCATCGCCTTGTACGCAATACGTTTAGATTAAGGGTGGTGTGATTCAAATACAACATAATGGTCCCTCCTTATTTAGAATGTAAAATATGGAAAGTGTTAGGATGTCAAAAGACATCGGTGAAATCTAATACATGCATCCTACATGCAAAAGTATACAATAAAACTTAAAAAATCGCAATGATTTTAACTATACACATTTTCGGATGCACTTTTGGAATGTTCAGCGAAATTATTTCTAAAGTTTTACCAAGTTGTTTGTAGAAATTGGGGACAGAGGCAAACCTCTGTCCCGGTCAGAAAGTGTGCGACACTTAGTGTCACACCAAAGGGCGTAACACTAAGTGCCACACCTCCTCTGATTTGCTAACATAACAAATACCTCCTTTTCCGCAATACAGCGGTAATAGGATACCA
>JAPPMR010000280.1 GCA_028818995.1 Candidatus Poribacteria bacterium
ATAACTTTAGGACATCTGCCCTATTTATTCAACCATATTTTGGCGAAGGTATTGACTGTAAAACCTCCTATTTCAATTAATGATGTTGCGATCAATAAAAACAGTGGAAGTAAAGCACTCACGTTGAGCAAGGTGGATCGTAATGATTGCTTTTGGTCTACCCATAGCCAATATGGGAGAATCATTATTGCTACAATCCATATTGCGATTTGCATCCACTCGTTTATGATTTCTCTTGCGTTTCCACTATCTTCTTTTGCCATTTATTTAGGTGTTCACTTTTAAAGGTTGCAACCAAACGGTGAATATTAGAGTTTCACTCACATATTACTATACTACAAAAGGACTAAATCTCAAGTTAAAATATTCACAATTTAGATTTTTATATTTAACCTGCGTTATTAGCAAACACCCTCAATAAAAATCCTATGATGCACCAGTTAACGCTTAAGTGCCTGACTATCTTTGAGATATTTATAGAGTTCACTATCTGTTGACAAGATAAGTTTAGTGCTTGCGCTGCTTGTTTTCCGATAGGTCTCTAAGGTTTGAAGGAAAGCGTAAAATTCTGGGTCTTTGCCGTGTGCATTAGCATAAATCTGGATAGCTTGCGCATCAGCATCCCCTTTAATCTGTTCTGCTTGCTTATATGCCTCCGATTGGATACGTTCCAACTCTTTCTGTTTCTGCCCCATGATATTCGCCGCTTCGCCTTCGCCTTCAGATTTATATTTCTCGCAGATACGCTGACGTTCCGAAATCATACGGTCAAAAACTTTCTGTCGAACTTCGTCTACATAGTTAATCCGTTTTACCTGCACATCAACGAGTTCAATACCAAACTGCGGAACAGCTTCTTGTGCTTTTTCACGAATCATCTGCGTAATCTTCTCTCTACCAATCTGAATCTCTTCTAACGGTTCGCCGGATTGACCTTCATCATCTTCAAGGATTTCAGTATTCTGTTCTAACACTTGGTTTGAATTACGAACAACTTCGATCAACAGTTGTGCTGTCACTAAATCACGTGCCGCAGAATCAATAATATCGTCCAGTCGTGATTGTGCCAGCACCTCTGTTCCGAGTGCCTCATAGAATTGGAGTGCATCTTTAATCCGCCAACGTGCTGTAGTATCAAGCCAGATAAATTTCTTGTCCTTTGTCGGAATCTGATTTGGAGAACCGTCCCATTCAAGGATGCGCTTATCAAAGCGGTGTACCTGCTGAATAAATGGTGTTTTCATTTTTAATCCCGCATTGACAATGGGATCGCCAACAGGACGACCAAATTCAGTAATTACAACCTGTTCACCTTCATACACAATATAGAACGCACCAGAGGAGAATATAACCACCAGAATAACAACGATAATCAACGGTATCAGTATCTTGAATTTCATCAGAAAACTCCTTTTGTTGAAGCAACTTGCTATCAACTATTCTTTTAGTTGCAGAATAGGGATCGGTGTGTTGGTTTCAGTATCGATGACATAAATTTCTTTAACCTGAGGCAAAACGTCCTGCATCGTTTCCAGATAGAGTCGTTGGCGAGTTACCTCTTTCGCTTTTTGATACTCAGCGCGTATTGCATTGAATTTATCCGCGTCCCCTTGTGCTTGGTTAACACGTTTCAGCGCGTAACCTTCTGCTTCTGAAATCTGTTGTTGTGCCAACCCTTTGGATTTCGGAACAGATTGGTTGTAATCACGCCACGCTTCATTGATGAGACGGTCTTTTTCCTGCTTTGCTTCATTAACCGCGTTAAATGCAGACTTCACCTTTTCTGGTGGATTAACGTCCTGCAGTGTCACCGTTGCTACATCTAACCCTGTTTCATACAGATCAAGAAGTGTCTGCAGATGTTGTTCTACTTCCGCAGCAATTTCTATACGTCCAACAGTTAACACTTCGGTAACAGTGCGGTCTCCAATCACTCGACTCATCACTGATTCTGATAGATCTCGCAAAGCATACCGCGGATTCCTAACAGAAAATAGATATTTTTCGGGGTCATTAATTTTGTACTGGACTACCCATTCAACATCAGCAATGTTCAGGTCTCCGGTCAGTAGTAAAGATTCTTCTCCAAAATCACTGGGGTCATACTGGGTACGGACACCCGCTTTAAGTGTTCTAAATCCGAATTCTTCCTTGAAGACCTTTCGTACCTGTACCTTCACGGCTTTCTCAATGCCAAAAGGTAACTTGAAGTGGAGCCCGGGTTCGGTTTTTCGGACAGATTTTCCGAACATCAAGACAACAGCGATTTCGTCTGCTTCAACAGTATAAAAACTGGTCGTTAAACTTACCAAGACTGCTACACCAATAATCACAAATAGAATTCGTTTTGGGGTAATAAGATGCAGGTATTGGGAAAGTTCCATGTTATTTCTCCTTCTTTATAAGTCTGTTGTCGGGTTTCACTCCTACCTAACTGGAATAGGTAGGTATGTAATTTGAGACATGTTTGGCTATTAGCACTCTCTTTCTCAGTTCCGTTCTACCCGACCTACGAGGTTTTTTATAGTAAAATCCGAAAATATGTTCACATTTCAATGAACAACAATCCCTACACCATCACCGCTGGCGAGGTTTCCTAACCTCGCTAATGTAAAGGTAATTATGGATTTTACTATAAATAAATTCTATGATGCGGTTAGGAAACCGCATCTACCACAGCTAACGGTGTTTTCAAATTTCGTATCTAACTAACTTCCGAGCAGCATCAACAATTTGTTCAGTATCCGGAATAACAAATTTCTCCATCACGGGGGCAAAGGGAACAGGCACAGGCGCGGCTGCAACACGTTCAATTGGTGCGTCAAGATAATCAAACGCTTCGCGAACAACGAGCGCAGCGATCTCTGCACCGAACCCGGCTCTACCCACCGCCTCATGTGCAATGAGCAGGCGATTTGTTTTCTTTACAGACTCAAAAATGGTCTCTTTGTCAAGCGGCATCAATGTTCTCGGATCAACAACCTCTGCAGAAATTCCTTCTTCACTCAGTTCATCTGCAGCATCAAGTGCTTTCAAAACCATACGCGATGTCGCTAAAATTGTTATATCTTCACCTTCACGTTTTACATCCGCTTCACCCAATGGAATAGTGTACTCCTCATCGGGAATTTCACCCTCTTCAGTATAAAGCAGTTTGTGTTCAATAAACATAATCGGGTTGTCGTTTCGGATAGCGGTTTTTAGTAATCCCTTTGCATCATAAGGGGTAGCTGGCATCACAACAAGCAGACCTGGAATATGTACAAACCACGCCTCAAGGCTTTGTGCGTGCTGTGCAGCGGAGGAACGACCTGCACCACCTTGCGTTCGGATAACAAGTGGCACATCTAACTGTCCACCCACCATATAGCGGATTTTTGCAACTTGATTGACAATCTGATCCATCCCAACAGCAGTAAAGTCAATATACATCAGTTCTGCTACAGGACGCATGCCTGTTACAGCAGCACCAAGCGCTGTGCCGATAATAGCGGCTTCAGAAATCGGTGTATTTCGGATACGATCTTTTCCAAATTGTTTAAAGAGACCATCCGTGACCTTATATGCACCGCCATACTCAGCAATATCTTCCCCCATGAGAAAGACCGCTTCGTCGCGTTCCATCTCCTCTATCAATGCCTCTTTTAGCGCATCACGATAGGTAATTGTTTTCATATTTCGTCTGTTCCTTTCATATTTCGTTTTAGTTTTCTTAAGGCTGCAGTGCTCCTTGTTACTTTAGTATTTTGTCTAAACTGATGAAGGACGTGCTTGTATCACCGGAATAACGTAACTCCGAATTGTCAAACCGTCCACTGTTTCTGTCTCAACTTTCGGTTCTGGATTCTCGCGATGATCAAACACAACATAGTAACCCTCTGTAGTTCCTTCCAATTCCATATACGCGGTGAGTTGTTTTTTGCCCGCTGCATAGCGATTGCTACCTTCCCAAACCTTGGTTTCTACGATGTATTTCCGCTGGTTGTGGATGAGAAGTATATCCATTCTACCACGACCTGTTTGCACTTCAAGGTACATATTCCCACCTACGCTGCGGATAAACTGTTCAAGGTAGGCATAAAGCAGATGCTGTCCAACATATTCCTGTGGTTTATCCGGTACTTGCAAGATGCGAAAACCAACACGAGCAATAAAATCTTGAAAGTTATCAAGTAAGGAGACCATATCAATTTGTCCCTTAGGTGTAAGATAATCCAAGAAACATTCATCCTTCTCTTCAGACAGATACTCATTCTCCAACCCATTGAATGTCGGTTTGAAGGTTCTCATAATACGGTAGAGATAAATTGGATTAACTATTTCACACCTTCCGTCAGCTGCCTCTTTGATAACACCGTAGGTCGCAAGTTCACTGATGATGTCGTCATCAAGGTTGAAATCCACGCCTTCCTCACGCGCCATGATTTTCATCAGCATACTTTCAAAGCGCGGGTCTCTGCGAACATTCGTTGTTAGATGCTGTATATTTGTATTTCGTCCGCGAAGAAGCTGCATGTGTGCCTCTGAGAAGTGTATAGGGGTAATAGTTTCGGTTTTGGGAATATCCATCTCCTCAGTGAGAATCTGCGCGAAGCGGTTCACAAGTACAGGTTGCCCAGCGGTTTGCTTGTGGATAGAGGCGATCACCTCTGGTGCGAAATCTTGACCTACCTCATCTGTATATTGCGAAAGTAGTTCTTGAACTTGTTGAAGCGTAAAGTTTGGCAAGCGAAACTCGTCTTGGATATTAAACGGTGAAACAGATCGATCATAGTTGAGTTGACTAATACTCTTAACACCGACTATCCCCACACTATGCGGACATTGAAGTTTTTCATCAAGATAGATATAACGGAGGGCATAAAGGAAATCACTTACAACAGTTTGAGGAATGCCGTCAAACTCATCAATAAGGAGCACAACTCTCTGATTACCGAGAATAACCGCTAATTGTTCAAAATAATCTGTCATTGAATAATGATCACTTATTTGTGTATCCTCTAAAAATTGTGTTACATTCTCAGACAGTTCCACTTTTCTATTTTGTAGAACATACTCAATTTCCCTACGAATCAGCTGAGAAAATCTATCATAAAAAACAGGTGGCGAGGAATTTCGCATAATTTGAAAATCCAGCTGAATAGGGAAATAGGTTGGATCTTCTGTGGTTAGTGCCTCAAGGGCAAATCGGAAGAAAGTGGTTTTTCCGGTCTGGCGTGGGGCAAAGAGAACGATATACCTTCCATCTTTTACACGTGCGATGAAGTCAACAATTTCTTCGGCGCGCGGGACAACATAGTGTCGATCAGGATACACACGCCCTTGAGTTCCAAAACGCCTCATTCTTTCTCTCCCTCCTGTCAAATCCCTCTTCATCCAAGTTAAGCAGTCAAGCAAATGTTACCTTCAAAAATAACCTCTGGATTAGCTTTGCCACGAATCAAATCTGCCTCGCCATCTGTTTTAAAGATATTGTTATAGAAGTGAATGTTATGCACTCCTTCGCTCATACAGTCAACCACAGCAGGATTCCCAGTGGCAGATTTGGACATTGAGATTGTATTCCGATAGATAGTCGTGTTCTTGATACCACCATTCGCACCGGTAGACCAAAAGTGAATACCACCATAACTATTTTTTCGCCCATCATTTTCACTGAGATTATTGCGTATAACGTTATTGTGGAATGCCTTTGCTCCTTCAAATTGCGCTAAAAGATACCCTGCCCCATCGTTATCGTGTGAGTAGTTATACTGCACAATTGAATTTCGCACACCTCCATCTAAATCAAATCCGCCGCCATCTTTATTGCTTCCCGTTCGGTTATGATGAGATTCGTTGAACTGAATGAGAACACGATTTGAGTCCCACGTCCAGATACCGACAGGACCGCCACCTTCATAATCGTTCAACTTTCCGTTTTCGAACGCCTCACAATATTCAATCGTAGCACCATCTATCTGCGCGAGAACAATGCCATTTCCCGAATGACTCCCCTTTCCCGGAATGCCTAAATTTTTGTAGACACGACAGTTGCCAACATAGATGTCTATGTGAGAATAGCCCTCTACTTCTGGATTCCAAGTGCCTATGCAACTTATCCCCGCATCTCCGTTGTTATGAACGTTGGCGTGTGTTATTTTTACATCACTGAACCCACACCATCCTTTATCAATCGGCTTTGATGTGATGCTAATTCCCGCATGCTTAAAACCACGGACATCGACCCTATCAATGTGGATGCGCTTCAGATTTTTATGTTCCGATTGGGTATTTACGAACCAAATTCCAGAACCTTTATTCTGCTCTTTCCCCGCACCGACAAAGTTGAGATCAACTATCCGCACACCGCCACGGTTTTTAGCGAAAAAACCAGCACCAGTGCCAGCATCAATCGTAGCCTTACCGTTCCCATAAGAACCAAATGTTATCGGTTCGTCCGAAGCAACTGTATTCGCACCAAAAAGTGTTAGGTTTCCATTAAAGGTCTGATCAGCGTGAAACCACACCGAATCGCCCGGTTGTAATCGGGTGGCATTTACCTTGTCAATGCTCTGCCACGGTTGCTTTTGGGAAATACCTGCGTTTAAATCGTCACCGAATGAACTGATATAGTAATCCATAAACCTTCGGTTACCTATTTTGACTTCAGGATTAACCTATCCGCCTTCATCCACTCAATCGTCTGCTCAAAGGCGTGCACCGTTTTTGTAATATCCGCTTCTGTATGCGCAGCTGTTGTCATACCACCGTTGGTAGCGAGGTCAACACCGTTAAGCAACAAACCGCATCGGAGATGTGTAAGCAACTCTTCATCGTTACCACCTTTGAGTTTCCGATAATTCCAAGTGTAAGGGTCAAAATCAGCTGCGCGTATATCCTTCTCACCGTGTCCGATGAGCATCCTGATACCAGAAAATTCCCCGTAAATCACCCAATCCAATCCATACCTATCAATAACTTTATTGAGTTCATCGCGGAGTTGTTGTGCGATACGGTTTGCTTGTTCGTGCGGTCTACCAGTCTTGACAATGTTAAGCATCGCAATTCCTGCGGATGCAGAAATCGGATTTGCATTAAATGTGCCGGGATGCGGCATCTTCAGTCCATCTTCTTCTGCCTGCATTGAAATTAACTCAAGAATCTCTTTTTTGCCTGCAAGTGCTCCACCGGGAAGCCCACCTGCTAAAATCTTTGCGAGTGTCGTTAGGTCGGGTGTGACATTGTAGTGCGCCTGTGCTCCACCGGGTGCTACCCGAAATCCCGTAATCACCTCGTCGAAAATGAGAAGGACACCGTGTTTCTGTGTAAGTTCACGAAGCTGCTGCAAGAATACGCCATTAGTTGGCACGATACCGAAAGATGCCCCTGTCGGTTCAAGGATAATACATGCAATGTCTTTGTCTGTTTTCAAGTGTTGTTCGACGGCATCAATATTGTTCGGTGGACAGAGGAGAGTAGTATCACGCACCTCTTGTGGAATGCCCGGAACAGACATATCAAAGGGTGGATATGCCCCAAAGATAAGGCTATCGTGCCAACCGTGAAAGTGCCCGGCAAACTTCAAGACCTTATTCTTGCGCGTGTAGGTGCGCGCCAACCGAATCGCCATCAGTGTCGCCTCAGTACCAGAACTGACAAATCTGACACGTTCTGCTGATGGTATCAGTTGGGTTACGAGATTACCCCATTCTAATTCAAGCGGATGGCACGCACCGTAATGTGTGCCACGATGCATCTGTGCTGTCACCGCTTCCACAACTTCAGGCGGATTATGACCAAGCAGCAATGCGCCATGTCCTGCCCAATAGTCTATGAAAGTCCTGTCTTCCAATCCCCATTTTTTCGCGCCATCCGCACGGGTAATGTAAATCGGAAATGGCGACATATAACGGCTATCATGCGTCACACCGTCAGGAAAGAGTTGGTTTGCTGCTTGTGCCAGTTCTCTGTCTTTTGCGAAAGTTTTTTGATACCGCTCCAAAATTGTTGGCATTTTTACCCTCTGTTTATTTTTATTTTTTACTGAATTTGTTATGTCTCGGCAAAAAATTTATCTCTATTTAATGTTCCTTCTCATAACTCAAAATTTGCAAAAATGTTCTGGGTAATGATCTGTTTGTCATATTCTTCCTGCCGAAGCTTAGCAACTGCGCGTTCAACATTTTGATAAACTTCTTCGCTGATTCCCCTATTTTGTTCGTGGACACTTTTCATTACTTGCAAAAGTTTCGTTCAGTTTTCGGGTGTCGTTGATTTTTTAGGCATGATTACTACACAATTACCC
>JAPPMR010000620.1 GCA_028818995.1 Candidatus Poribacteria bacterium
GACAGACTCCTGCCCGTCCCAAGGACGTGCAAAACGTCCTAAATATGGCGTGCAACGTCCCAAGTGAATGTGTCCATCGGGAGGGCAAAGTGAAACTCAGCCGACAATATGCCTCGTACGAAAACTTTACACACCCCTCAACTAATTCAATTACTTGCTTAAATATTTAAACTTGATTTTAATATCCATATTAAATAAAATAGTTGTCAGTTTCCTTTTGCACTCCAAAAGAAAACAGTTTAGATAGATTTGTAAATCTTGCTATAGTGGATTCTACAATTAACTTTAAATCTGAGCTGTAGGAGGGAACTCCGATTCCCGACTATTAGGGGTTTCGTCGCGATTCGGAGATCGCTCCCGCTGAATGCCAAAAGCGCATTCAGCGTTGATTCACAGAATATATGTAAACTGATTTACATAATTCACTATATATAAAAGGAGAAAATAATGACATCAAAATTAGGTAGTTTATTCTTTATTCTTACTGTTGCTCTAATTGCGCTTACAGGTTGTGAAAGAGCACAAAAAGTGGTAATGGATGCCATGCCACCTGAAGATGACACATCCATGGAAGATAGCATGGTGGAAGCGACTCCTATGAAAATTGTTTTGCTAATTGACTACCCAGAAAATGGAAAGGATGCCTACATTGAATGGGTTAGATCCGTTGCTCCAACGCTGCAATCCTTTGAAGAGGTCCGTCGGATACGTTCTTATGACAATCAAGACCCAACTATGAGTCCGAATCGACTTGTTGAATATGAATTTGATAGTTTTCTTGAAATGGCAGCATATCTGAATCGCCCTGAGATAGCTGAGATTATGAGCGATCTCCCAAACCATGCAAGCGATGTGAGCTTGTACACATTTATCCAGCGTTCCGACTACTCAAAAAGTGAGGAAGGGAACTGGCCGGTTAAAGGTGTATTGTTGATTGACTACCCTCTTGGAGGAAAACAGGCATATCTGGAGTGGATTGATTCCGTTTCTTCTATAACAGTCGGGCCGCCACAGTTGAAAACAATAACATCTTACGACAACTACTATGGTGAATCACCTCACCGATTGGTTGAGTTTGAGTTTGCTAATTCCGAAGATTCCACTGCTTATGGAGAATTGGAAGATATTAAGGCAATTGAAGCTGAGCTCGATGTGCGCACAGGCAGCTGGACACAACATACGTTTGAGTTACGTTCAGATTATATTAATGAATAACAGCTTAAATTTATAGGGAGATATTGCTTGCCTAACAAATGAACTGACTCTATCATTCGTTAGGCAACTCTTTCTTTGAGAATTTATAAGTTCCGACGGTAAGCGGTATTTGCGGTCCCTACATAGCACTAAAAAAAGATTTTAGGTATTGAAATTATAATAGGGAATTTTGAATGCAAAATAAACACCCAACAATCGGTAACTACCTTCTGAGAAAATTAAAGAGTTACGGAATTGATCACATTTTCGGTATACCTGGTGATTATGTCATACAGTTTTTTGATATGATTGAACAGAGTCCTATTCAACATATCGGCACAACGCGAGAAGAAACAGCAGGATTTGCTGCCGATGCTTATGCCCGAACAAACGGCATAGGGGCTGCATGTGTGACTTATGGTGTCGGTGGTTTATCTATGATCAACGCTGTCACTGCTGCCTACGCTGAAAAATCACCGCTTGTTGTCATTAGCGGTGCCCCAGGAATAAAAGAGCGCACTGAGGGTGCCCTCTTGCACCATACAGGCAAAAATTTTTATACACAACAACGTATCTATGAAGAGATTACCGTGGCATCAGCACTACTTGACGAACCTTTTACCGCCTTTAACGAGATAGATAGAGTGTTGGATGCTGTCTATTGGCATAAGCGTCCGGGCTACATTGAACTGCCACGTGATATGGTAAGTATACATGGGGCAGTCCACCAACGTCCTTCAACGGGTGAACACTACAGTGACCCAGAAATACTTGATGCCGCGTTAGTTAATGCCATTGCGTTTATAAATCAATCCGAAAATCCAGTCATTTTAGCGGGTGTTGAACTGCATAGATTCAGATTTAGGGACAAATTACTTCGGCTTGCAGAAGAAAAGCAGATTCCAGTGGTAACAACGTTGCTGGGAAAATCGGTTATGCCAGAGGCACATCCACTCTATTTAGGTATTTATGCTGGTGCAATGGGCAGAACAGAGATCACAACGCTTGTTGAAACTTCTGATTGTCTTATTATTCTTGGTGCTTTCATGACCGATGTCAACCTTGGAATTTACACGGCAAATCTTGCGCGAAGCCGTAGTGTCTATGCTACCTCAGACAAAATCACAGTCTCTTACTCCACTTATGAAGATGTTATGTTTGAGGATTTTCTGGATGGTTTGTGTGCTCCAGAACTCGTCAAACGCCCCGATGTGGACTTGGAATGGGTATTGGAAGTGTCAGAACCCTTTGTTATGGTCCCCGACCAAATTCTAACAGTAAAACGCCTATTTCAACATCTCAATCAATTTCTGAATGATGAACTGACGGTTATTCCTGATGTGGGTGACAGCCTTTGGGGTGCTGCGGATTTACGGCTCCCAGAGCAGACAGATTTTATTTCTCTTGCATATTATACCTCAATGGGGTTTTCAATTCCCGCTGCTATTGGCGCACAACTGGGCAAACCCGATTCCAGACCACTTGTAATTGTCGGAGATGGTGCCTTCCAAATGACAGGTACTGAACTTTCAACGACTATCCGCTACGGACTTAACCCGATTATCCTTGTTCTCAACAATCAAGGTTACGGTACCATGCGTCCTCTCGTTGAAGGACCTTTTAACGAGATAGAAAATTGGGACTATACCTGTGTCCCAGAACTCTTGGGCGCAGGACGCGCGTTTGCTGTCCGTACCGAGGGCGAATTTGACACCGCTATGAAGGCTGCGCTTTCGGAAACGCAACATTTTGTCATGATTGAAGCAGAACTTGACAAATTAGACACATCGCCAGCACTTTCTCGTTTAGCAGAGCAGGTGTCTAAGAAAGTTTGAGTCTAAAAATAATGCAAGAAGTAACTTCTGCGCTTATATTCCTTAACCGTTGACAAAAAAGACAAACCCCGTTAAAATTACGGAAATTCTCAAACCCTAATACAGAGGGTAAATTATAAATGTATAGCATTAGAAAGGAAATATTATGTTACAAACACCCCCAGAATCCGCAGTGATTCTCTTTGATGGAAAAGACCTTAGTAATTGGGTAGGTCGTGATGGTGGCGAACCGAAATGGAAAGTTGAAGATAACGCTATGATTGTTGAACCACGCACGGGTGACATATCAAGCAAGGAAACCTTCACAGACCATTTCCTCCACCTTGAATTTATGTGCCCTGATATGCCAGAAGCAAGTGGACAGGCAAAAGGTAATAGTGGCGTTTTTTTTCAAGGCAGATATGAAATTCAGGTCTTGGATTCTTACGGTATTGATGTACCCGGGAAAGGCGATTGCGGTGCAATTTACAATCAATTCGCACCACTTGTTAACGCGTGTAATCCCCCACTTCATTGGCAAACGTATGATGTTATCTTTCGTGCCCCTCGGTTCAACGATGCTGGTGAAATGATTGAAAACGTCAGAGTGACAGCGATACAAAATGGATTGGTAATCCTTAATAACGTTCAGCTTCCAGGCACCACAGCTGGTGCTGATTCAGAGGTGGCTAAACCGGGGCCGCTACGTTTACAAGACCACGGCAATTTAGTTCAGTATCGAAACATCTGGGCTGTTCCGCTGCCGCTTGAGGGATCAGATCAATACTAACACTTTGCTAAATTGTGTGATTCAGTTGTAGGCGAGATTTCAAAACTCGCCTACAATAGACATTATAATGACAGGACTTACGCATTTCCTATTAAAGCCCCTTGATAAGGGGCTTTAAGCGTTAAAAACATCTAAATGACTATTTTTGGATAAATACGCTCCATCTTTGCTCAATTTGCGTCCCTCCTAAAAGGTTAAAATAGGACACATCCATTTTTTTTCTAAAAAATCCAGGCAATATTCTAAAATATTCTGTAATTTTTTGTGTAAAACCAACAATTTTGTTGGTTTTTTTTTGAAAATACCCTATAATATAGTTACACATAGGCTTTATTTTGTATTTTTAAGTATTATTTGTTATGTCTTTCTATAACCAACAGAGCGGACGCACTTTACTCATTTTCAGGCGTTACGGCGTTTAATGTGAATGCCACACGGAGAATCATGGCGAATACCACACGCGTATTCGTCCAAAGGCATTCATACCCGGGGAACGCCTAAATGGCGTTCATACCGTTGATTTCTTGATTTGGCGCATTCACCAAGCATAATTCATTGTGGGTTTTTAGTGATATATCTCAATTTTGCTGATTGTTTCGGACTTTTGCATAAGTCCTGTTTAAAAGGAATTTCAAAATATGAATAGAAAAGGAATAGTTTTAATTTTGGTGGTTACCTTGTTTGCATTTATTGCACAGGGCATTTCTGCGGCAGCCCAGGACAAAATTTACTGGACAGACGGCTCTTGGGAGGGTAAGATTCGGCGTGCGAACCTTGATGGTTCGGGAATAGAAGACCTCATCACTGGACTTACTTGGCCGTCTGACCTTGCGTTGGATGTGTCGGGTGGTAAGATGTATTGGATAGTCGAAGACTATGTCGGCTTTTGGCAGAGTAAGATTCAGCGTGCGAATCTTGATGGTTCGGGAATAGAAGACCTCGTCACTTTTAGGGGATCGCTGGCCCCCGAGAGCCTTGCGTTGGATGTGTCGGGTGGTAAGATGTATTGGATATACTTTGATAAGATTCAGGGTGCGAACCTTGATGGCACATTTGTATACGACCTCTTCACTCCGGGATGGGGTTTTCCAGCTGACCTTGCGTTGGATGTGTCGGGTGGTCAGATGTATTGGATAGGGCAGACAGAGTGGTCGGGTAAGATTCAACGTGCAAGCCTGCGTGGTTGGGGTGCACAAGATCTCGTCACTGAATTGAAAGTCCCTCGTGACCTTGCGTTGGATGTGTCGGGTGGTCAGATGTATTGGACAGACCATGGCACGGGCGGCCATGGCACGGGTAAGATTCAGGGTGCGAACCTTGATGGCACAAGTGTCCAAGACTTCGTCACTACAGGATTGAAATTCCCATCTGATCTTGTGTTGGATGTGTCGGGTGGTAAGATGTATTGGACAGACTCTGGTAAGATTCAGCGTGCGAACCTTGATGGTTCGGGGATAGAAGACCTTGTCACTGGATTGGAAAGCCTGGATGGTCTTGCCATTGCGTTGGATGTGCCGGTGGTATCGCCCCCACCCACAGAACCTACTGAAGGTAAGATGTATTGGATAGAACAAGGTTCGGATAAAGTGCGTAGTGCGAACCTTGATGGCACGAATGTGCAAGACCTCGTCACCAAGGGTTTATATAATCCATACGGTATTGCATTAGATGTGTCGGGTAGCAAGATGTATTGGACTGACTGGGAAACGGATAAAATTCAGCGTGCGAACCTCAGCGGCACAAACGTGGAAACGCTCCTATCAGGATTAACTAACCCAAATGGTATTGCATTAGATGTCTCAGGTGGCAAGATGTATTGGGCTGATAGTGCCACGGATAAGATTCAGCGTGCGAACCTCAACGGCACGAATGTGGAAACGCTCGTTTTAGGATTGGGTAACCCGACAGGTATTACGTTAGATGTGTCGGGTGGCAAGATGTATTGGACTGACTGGGAAACGGATAAAATTCAGCGTGCGAACCTCAACGGCACGAATGTGGAAACGCTCGTTTTAGGATTGGGTAACCCGACAGGTATTACGTTAGATGTGTCGGGTGGCAAGATGTATTGGACTGACTGGGAAACGGATAAAATTCAGCGTGCGAACCTCAACGGCACGAATGTGGAAACGCTCGTTTCAGGATTGGGTGACCCGATAGGTATTACATTAGATATGTCGGGTGGCAAGATGTATTGGGTAGAATATTCAGCGCATAGAATCCAGCGTGCGAACCTCAACGGCACGAATGTGGAAATGCTCGTTTCAGGATTGAATTACCCGATAGGTATTGCATTAGATGTGTCAGGCGTTACTCCTCCATCCACGGATGGAGATGTCACCAGCGTCCCTTTGACAGATACGACGAATCTCCACTTAACTGAACACACCGGAGATGTCCGCTGCGTTGCCTATAGTCCGTGGGGTGTTGTCCTCGCCAGCGGTGGCACAGACGATATGATGCGGTTATGGCGTACCAGTACAGGACAACCTTTGTCCACCTATAAGCATGAAGGAGATGTTAACAGTATTGCCTTTAGTCCGAATGACACCTATATTGCCAGTGGTAGTGATGCTGGGAAGTTACGCTTGTATAAGTGGAACACGGCAGCGGATACTTGGGTGGAGTCCCAAGTCTTTAACATTCCCGGCAATCCGTTAGCAAACAATGTCAAGAGTGTCGCCTTTAGCCTTGATAACACGATGCTGGCGTGCGGCACGAGTGGAAACAGTGTGCGTATCTATGATTACGATTCGGACCTGGACGAGTGGGTCTACCGCGAAACGTTTCAAGGACATAGGGGCAGTGTCAATAGCGTCGCTTTTAGTCCGCACGGGGTTGTTCTTGCCAGTGCAAGCGATGACGACACGGTGCAGTTATGGCGTGCGCGCACAGGTCAACGGCTTGCCACGCTTGACAGGCATACTGCAGATGTCAATAGCGTCGCTTTCAGTCGTGATGATGCCTTCATTGCCACTGGCAGCGATGACGACACCGTGATCCTGTGGAAATGGAGTGTTGAAGCGGATACATGGGTACATCATCGCACCCTTGAAGAACCGGATGCGGATGTGCGGAGTGTCACCTTCAATCCGAGTGGCACAGTGCTGCTGGGTGGGTGTGCAGATAATACCGTCCAGGTATGGGACGGTAAAACAGGGGACTATCATGCCTTCCTGCAAGAGCATAGTGGTGCTGTTAATAGCGTTGCGTTTAACTTTCAAGGAACTGCGATCGCGAGTGGGAGTGATGATGGCACGGTGCGGCAGTTTGCATACACAGAATTAGCGGACATCACACACAGAGGAATCGATTTGACGGTGCCGTCGGATCTCATCTCTCAGATCGCGTTTGGTCCAAACTCGACCTACTTCGTCTTGAACGCGCAATATCCAATACTGACAAGTGATTCGGGCGATTTTTCCTATGGAAAGTGCATCATAACACTTGATTTGCCTGATGTACCAGACAATACACTACGTGCGATCGCTTGGCAAACACTATTGGAAAGATTCGTCCAAGCCGTTGATGAGATCGATAGGACAATACCTCTTTTTCAGTTTTTGGACAGGCTTGGTATCAATCCTTTTGATTTTATTGCGGATGTGCTGTCTGTTTCCTTCCTAACAAATACGCGGAAATATTTTATGTTCCCTCTCGAAACAATGCAACAAACCAGAGATAAGATACAGGAGGAGGCGATCCGAAGCCAAAATATAACGCTGATTGCCGCTGCTGTTGGATCGGTCCCTCTTTTAGGTGACGTAGGAGGAGTGGTAATAAGTTTGGGTGCTATAGAATTGCAAAGACTGTTTGCCCTGATAGAACTTGTGCAATCTACCATGGATCCCAAAATTCACTTAAACCCAGGGATCGGTGGTATTGCCAATGCTATCATTGGGGGCGGTAATATTCTCGATGTTGTGATTGACTTTTTCGATCATGATAAACGACCTGATGACCGACTACGGTATCTGGTTTACATTCCGAAACAGATAGAGGAGATAGGCATTAAGATAGAACAAAAGTATAGTTTCAAAGGCAAGACTCGGGAGTTGACGTATAAGGGAACATGGAATTTGGCAGATAGCACCTTGACGGGCACCTTAGCGGCCCCGAATGCACAACCGATGTCCTTGTCAAAGTATCCACCATTTCAACAGCTTTCACCAGAAGTGCAAGAATATCTCCTCCGTCAGTTAGGTGAGTTTGTAAACACCGAGGCATGGCAGATTCCAGAGGAGACATCGCTATTGCCAAACTATCCGAACCCATTCAACCCAGAAACCTGGATACCGTATCAGTTGGCAAAACCTGCGGATGTGAAGTTGACGATCTATGACATCAACGGACACGTGGTGCGTGCTTTAGATTTAGGGCATCAACGGGCAGGTATTTATCGCAGTCGGAGCCGTGCGGCACATTGGGATGGTCGCAATGCGCAAGGTGAACCAGTGGCAAGTGGTGTCTATTTC
>JAPPMR010000762.1:0-4125 GCA_028818995.1 Candidatus Poribacteria bacterium
TTACTAATGAGATGCTCAAAGAATATATGCTGCGCGAAGGTTATGAACTGGAAAATGTTATACATAATTTCTTTAGCATTGAAGGAAATTTTGATGCAAGTATAGTTAAAGGGATTGGGATTATAAATGAATGGTTAGATGCAGTTAATGGTGTCTCACAGACAGAGCAGTCCTTAGGAAATCTTAAGATAGCGTTGCAGTGTGGCGGCTCTGATGCCTTTTCAGGTGTGTCCGGTAATCCGCTCGCGGCTTATGTTGCGAAGGAGGTAATCCGTTATGGGGGATGTGCTAATCTTGCTGAAACGGATGAACTCATTGGGGCAGAGGCATACCTGTTGCAGAACGTTCGCGACCTGCCAACAGCAGAGAAATTTCTCAATACCATAGAGGTATTCAAGGAACGCGTAGGATGGCATGGGCATTCGGCAGAAGGAAACCCTTCTGGAGGGAATAATTTCAGAGGTCTCTATAACATTGCCATAAAATCAATCGGTGCGGCGATGAAGCGAAATCCTGATGTTTGCCTTGATTATGTCATCAATTATAGCGAATTGATGGAAAAATCTGGGTACTATTTCATGGATAGTCCAGGCAACGACTTAGAGAGCATTGCAGGCCAGGTGGCTTCTGGATCAAATACGATTTTCTTTGTTACGGGCAACGGTTCAATCACCAATTTTCCTTTTGTGCCAACGATTAAGATTGTTACGACAACGGGTCGGTATGAGATGCTTGAAAAGGATATGGATGTAAACGCCGGGGCTTATCTTGATGGCACACCGATGGAGCAGCTTGGTGAAGATATGCTTGATTTGACGGTGAACGTTGCATCGGGTGAACGTTCTGTAGGTGAAAAAGCAGGGCACTCTCAGGTTTCACTGTGGCGTGATTGGAAACAGACAGGTCCTACGGATTTAACACCTATGCTTGAAGCGTCTGAAGTTAAGTCTGGTCAACCGTTACCGATTCCATCAAAGGAAACAGTGAGTATTCCTACCGATGCATATACATTTCGTGCTTTCCAAACAGCAGATGGATGTCGTAGCGAGCAACTTGCGTTAATTTTGCCGACAAGCCTCTGTTCCGGACAAATTGCCCAGATGATTGCACACCAATGCAACGAACAAAATATCGGAAAAGAGCAAGGAATATCGCGGTTTGTGGCGCTTGCACACACGGAAGGGTGCGGTGTTTCAAGTGGACGCTCCGAAGAAATTTACACTCGCACCATGATCGGACATCTCACACATCCATCAGTGGCAGTTGGTTTACTTCTGGAGCACGGTTGTGAAAAAACGCACAATGACCATGTTCAGCATGAAATTCAACAATTGGGTATATCCCCTGAAAACTACGGATGGGCAAGTGTGCAATTAGATGGTGGAATTGATGCGGTGATTGATAAGGTGCAAAGTTGGTTTACAGATGAACTTGCTGATAAACCATCTATTCCAATTGTTGATGCTGGATTGGAGCACCTTTGCATAGCAGTCACCTCATTAGGTGAGACGGCTGAACCTGTTTCGCAGGCACTTATGCAGATGGCAAGTACAATTGTCACCGCAGGTGGAACGGTTGTTGTTCCTGCCAATGCTACATTCTTGATGGAATCCTTTTCCTTGCCAACATTGGCTTATGGACAGAAAATAGAAAAAAGGGGATTACATATCATGGAGACTTCCACTGATCAACCGACAGAGACGTTGACAGGTTTAGGTGCGACAGGTGTAGAGGTGGCATTTGCGCATATTGTTGGAGCCCCCTTGCAATCACATGTGATGGTACCGTTAATTCAGGTATCTACTGATTCTAACACGCAATCGGCTTATGGCGTAGATTTGGATTCGATGTCTGTTGATGTTGACGAAATGTTGGCGTTGATTGTAAAGGTGGCTTCGCGTCAATATACACCCAAGTTGCACGGTAAGGGAAATATAGACTTTCAGTTAACGCGGGGATTATTAGGGGTTTCGATGTAAATGGATACTTACATATTCAGTTTTAAATTTGGTGCCTTTTTGCGAAGTCTATGGACAGGTGTTAAATCTTGAATTGGATTTCCCTTAATTCCTAAATCCTTCAAACTTGTAAGATTTTCAACAGTGCTTATGTTTTTGACTTGATTGAATGAAATCAACAGGCTACTAAGTTGTGTCAAGTTTTTGAGAGGTGTAATATCGTTTATCTGATTTGATACAAGCCATAAATCGGTAAGTTGCGTCAAGTTTTGGAGAGGCGTAATATCGTCTATTTGATTTGATACGAGTCGCAAGCCAGTAAGTTGTGTCAAGTTCTCGAGAGGCGTAATATCACTAATTTTCGCATACGAGAGTGACAATTTTTTAAGTTGTGTCAATTTGTTAAGTGGTGTAATATCGCTAATCTGGCTCTTTGAAATTGATAGGTTGGTCAGATGTTTTTAGTTCTTTAGCGGTGATATATCGCTAATTTGACAATTTGAGATAGAAAGTTCCGTAAGTTGTGTCATTCCTTTTAGCGGTGTAATATCGTCGATTTGGTCTCCACTTATTTCCAATTTTGTGAGTTTCGTCATCCCCGCAAGCGGCGCAAGGTCTGCAATTTGGTTCATACGGAGATTTAAATCTGTCAGCTGCACCAGATCCGTTAGCGGTGTAATATCCGTAATTTGATTCCTATCAAGTTCTAAACTCACTAAATTTGTTGCTTTTTCAAGACCTGTTAAATCCGTTATACCTGCATTTGGGGCAGACAGCGTTTTTAATTCCTCCAAATTCTTTTGAAAAATAGGTTCGCTTGGTGCTAAACCCAATGCCTCTCTCACCGCTCCAGCTAAGTTCTGATCGGATATTTCTACCGGTTGCGGTGATGAACAACTCAGCAAAAGAATGAGGATTGGGAAGAGTAGGTAGAAATGTTTCATAAGAGGAGTTTTCTTCATTGAGATAGGATATGCCTTGCATTATAGCATTTTGTGTAGGGATTGTCAATTGTACCTACTCAATGAACCGTTGACACCAATCGGTTAAACTAATACTTTCAATACTCCAGAACTCATGAGGAACACGATGAAACCGCTCAAAATCTTTTTCACACTAACGCTGGTAGTTGTTTTGTTTTCGGGATGTACTCCGAGTATTAAACAAACATTGCTTGAAAACAATACAGAAGATCGTTCTGAAACTGAGGGGGCGACAAACGTTCCACAACCAGAAGAACAAGCGATAGTGGAAGGTTCAGAAATTTATATCGGTAAACATCTGCTTGCTGGACTCACTTATCGTAATAGCAAGGGAGAAGTCATTAAACGAATCCAACTGCATGGAAAAATCAGCCGTATCACAAAGGCTGGTATCTTTTTCAATAGGGCAGATGGCAAGGGGCAGTTTGCACTACCATCCGACCTTGAATCGCTTAAACCGGCGATCCCTGGTGCTGAATATCGGTTGAAATCTACGGGCGAAGTTGTACGTAATGCAGACTATATCAGCAATTGGATAATTGATATGCCTCCCGATGAGGCAGACGAATAATTGCTACGGATCAATCGCTTTATAGAGGACTATTTCTTCGTTGCGAATTGTGTGGAGCAATAGGCTTTTGACGGGGTGTCGGTTTTCATCAAAATGTGAAATGGTAGATGCCCCTTGATAGTCAGTGATCTTTGCTAATTCATCCCGAATAGCTGAAGGATCAAGCGTTTGTGCATTTTTGATAGCGATAGCCAGTAAAGACATCGCATCGTATCCCCACGAGGATGGACCGTCAGGAAGTTCCATATACATTTCGGTGTAAGCCTTGACAAAAGGTGCTGCGGCGGGTAATTCAACGCTAAAGTCTCTGGTGAAGAAGGAACCTTCTAAAGGTGTGTTATCATCTAAAACGTTGAAAAGTTCGTCGGGAATGTCCCAAGCATTTGTACCGATGAAGGTTGCTTTAATACCCATTTCTCTCGCTCGTGCTGCTATGAGTGGAACTTCAGGAATGAACCCCGCAATGAGGAGAACATCTGGTGCTGTTTCGTTAATTTTTGTGAGTTGTAGATCAAAATCCCTATCCATGCGTTGATAATATTCAGTCGCGGCAACTTTTCCACCAAGTTTCTCAAAATTATCTTCAAAGTCATCTGCCACAGCGTTAGAGTAC
>JAPPMR010000762.1:4135-8273 GCA_028818995.1 Candidatus Poribacteria bacterium
TACACATCGCCCCTCTGTCGGATTGTTGCGGCAGTTTTGGCATTAAGTTCGTTTGGGTCTGAGGCGAATTTTGCTGTTGTTGCCCCTTGAATTGAGGATGGTGCAACTGCAATAAAAACATATTCGCCGGTAGCGGTTACGTTCTGACCTGATGAACCGGTAATTATAGGACGTTTGAGTTCGGTGACAACAGGTCCAACCTGCGTGGAATTTGTAGAAAGTAGTGGACCTAAGATTGCCACAACACCCTCATCCTCAATCAGTATTCTGGCGATTCGGACACTTTCGTCTGCATCAGGAAAATCTCGCGCTCCTTGATTATCCATGACAATAAATTCAACTTCCAGTCCAAGTAGACCTCCACCATTATTGATTTGGGATTTGGCAAGTTCTGCACCTTTTGTAAAACTTGGGGCAAGTCCGGAGGGTTGAATTATCCCGATTTTTACGGTGGCAATTGTATCAGGTGTGGTGATCTGCTTTACCCTTTCACAACCTAAAAGAGAAAATCCTAAAATTAAAACTGAGGTTAAAAAGGAAAATACTATAGTTTTTGTGTTCATTATTGACTCCTTTTTTGAAAGAAAAAGTTTTCGGCTACAACAAACCGATCATTCGTTCCTGGCGATCTGTAGATAAGTGATAGAGATTCAACCTCATATTCAATGACTTTCCATTCTGTTTGTAGACGTTGTTGAGCCTCATTTATGTTTCTGTGCTGGAATTGTCCAACTGAAAGATGTGGGTTGAACCCGCCAGTAAACCGCGCTGTGTCGTCGTAGTCTGGAAGATATTTAGTAAGTGTACTATGTAGTTGCACGATGTCTTTTTTAGGTTCGGGGACGAGAAAAAGCGTGCACGATTTACGGTGTTTAAATGCGTTGAAAGATGCAAGCGCAAGGGAAAAAGGGTTTGTCTCTTCTGCTGATTTTGCAAGTGCTGGGATAATATCTTGAAAATCTTGTTGCGGAGCAAATGGGTAGAGGAGTGTTATATGTGGCATCCATCGCTCAAAATTGCGGTCATAGACACGGCGTATGGCTTGGATAGGTGGCTGTATAGTTTCTGGAGGTATGAGAACAACAGCGGTGGTGTATCTTTTGTCGGGCATTGGTTAATGATTATTAATTATCAGTATTTGGCTATCGGACAATCGGAGTTGAAACCCTCCTACAATGTTTTAGAGTTATACCTTTTCTAATTGACAAAGTTCCATTCCGATTTTTGAGTTTCTTTGTAGGAGCGACCTCCTGGTCGCGACCAGGAGGTCGCTCCTACAGAAGAGAATGTTGCATTCTTACAACCGATTTCCGAAATAATGTAATATCATTATTTAGAATTGGTATTACTAAGCCTTAGCACTGGCACCGCCATCAACGAGGAGGGAAGTACCAGTGAGCCATTCAGCATCGTCAGATGCAAAGAAAACCGCTGCGCGTCCGATGTCCTTAGGTAGACCCAAACGTTGCAAAGGTGTCTTTTCTAATGATTCCGCAATCTGTTCTGGTGTTAGGTAATCCTGAATTGCAGTCTCAATATAGCCGGGACAGATGGCGTTTACAGTTATCCCAAATTCCCCAACCTCTAAAGCGGTATCTCGTACCATGTTGACAACGGCAGCTTTTGCGGAGGCGTAGGCTGGTCCTGCGCCTCCTCCATAGGCATGGACAGATGCAATTTGGATAATTCGCCCAAAGTTTGACTTTTTGAGGTGTGGAATAGCAAGTTTTGTTGTCAGGAAAACACCGCGCAAGTTCACGCCAACAACTTTGTCCCAGTCAGCAATGGAAATATCTTGAGATCCGCCCGGAATATGAATACCAGCATTATTGACGAGAATATCAAGACCTCCAAAGTGTTCAACCGTTTGCTGGATCATTTGGTCAACCTGCAATTCGTCTGAGACATCGGTTTTGATGAATATCCCTTGCGCACCTGATTCCTGTATTTCTTGGAGGGTTGGCGTTGTAACATCCTTCTCGTGATATTTGCCTTGAAGTGGGGATTCCTGTTTATCAGCGATGACAACACATGCACCCTCGCGGGCGAATTCAAGTGCGATGCCGCGTCCGATGCCAGAACTACCACCTGTTACGATGCTGATACGGTCTTTGAGAAGCATTGGTAGTTTCCTTTACAACAGAACTGTAGAATTGTTAGTTGTTGCATTGTCTGATTGCTGAATACTGGCGATTTCAGTATATATACTCTTCCCCTCTCCATAATAGGATTCAAAAACATGTTGATATACTGCTTTCCATTTTTTCTCAAACATTTCTGACGTATAGGTTTCTGGCAGTCCTTCATCAAGAATTTTTTGTACAGCTATTTCAGTTTGGGCACGCAATTGTTGCTGTTTGCGCCAGTCCAAGACTAAATTCACCTGTTTGAGTGTTTCAATTAATCCCTTCACAGTAGTTTTTACCTCTTCGCGCTGAGGAAGGGTTAATTGCATTTCAGGTCGTGTTAGAAGGTCGAATACCGCTAATTCTTCCTCTGAAAGTTCTTCAGAATCGGCGCGTTGTTCCTCTTCACCTATTTCCTCTCTTAATCCAGAAAATTTTTCAAGTAAAGTGTCAACGTCAGACGTAGCGTTGTATTCCTCAATCATCTGTTCAAATTTCTCTTGAAGATCCATTCTGCTTTTGTTAAGTTGAACCATCTCCTTGAGTTTTCTATTTATAGCACCCTTTAATCTTTCAGCTTGTGTGCGTTTGTGTTCAGTGTTGAATTGTTCAGCCAGTAGATCAAAGTCAATTTGGCTTAAGTCAATTTGTTCTGAGTCATAGGTATGTTGGCCTGCGCTTATGATGTAACCTTCAGGGGCGATTGAGCGGTCCAGTAATTCTTCTACTGCATCTTCGACTTCGGAGATGTCAACGGGTTCACGGAGATTCTTTATTTTCCGAGCGATAATGTTTATCAGTGAGCATATCCCGATGAACTCATTCGCTGCAGTATCAGGTAGAATTGCTTTGAATAATTTATAGATTTTGTTTGCTTGTTCAAGGTAGTCATTTTTGGTCTCATCATTTACCAGAATATTGTTTACGGCATCATCAATGAATTGGATCCGCTGTAGGCTATCCGCGGTTTCGATTTCTGCAAAGTCAATTCTAAGGCTGCTACAAAACGCAGAGATTTTCGCGATTGCTTTTTTGAGTTCCTCAATAAGTTCTGACTTATCCGCGATCGGATTGCTTCCGTTCCCGTTAGATCCTGTGGCATAGATGGCAAGTGCTTTTTCAAGGTTACGAAAAACGCCTATGTAGTCAACGATTAACCCGTTGACTTTATCTTCAAACACACGATTGGCTCTTGCAATTGTCTGCATTAAGGTATGGTTGCGTTGCGGTTTGTCAAGATAGATTGTTGAACATGAAGGGACATCAAAACCTGTGGTCCACATTGCACAGAGGAAAACAATACGGAAAGGATCATCTGGGTTTTTGAATTTGGTATCCAAATCTTCTCTGTTCATGCGTTGTCGGTGTGGTTCGATGTCAACGCCTTTCCTTCTCAGATCGTCAATTTCGTTTTGTGATTGTGACACCACCACTGCCATATCAGTTTCTTCCATATCCTGAATTAACGCCTCAAGCGGTTTCTCTCTGTCTCTTGTAACGCCACTGTCCAATTCTGATTTCAGAGATTGGATTTTCTGTTGCCAGTACTTCTGTACTTTGTCGTACATCTTTACTGCTGTGGGTTTATCAATAGAAATAACCATTGCCTTACCCTGATAGCCTCTGCCGATAAAATGTAAAACGATGTCTTCTGCAACTTTTTCTAAACGTTCATCTCTGGTGATGAGGTGATATTCTCGTGCAAACTCACGTTCCAGTCTTGCTTCTTGTGCCTCATCCAATTCCGCTTCCTCAAGAATCTGTTCAAGATCTGTATTTAGATTGGGGTTTATCAATTTTAGTTTAGGAACGCGGTTCTCATAGTAGAGTGGGACGGTTGCCTTATCTTCCACGGATTGCTTGAAATCGTAAACTGACACTTCGTCTCCAAACACTTCACGTGTCTTTTCTTCGCCTGCCATTAGCGGTGTACCTGTAAACGCAATATATGCAGCATTCGGGAGCGCGGTACGCATATTTAATGCCAATGTGTCGTTTTGACTACGGTGTGC
>JAPPMR010000022.1 GCA_028818995.1 Candidatus Poribacteria bacterium
ATTCTCTACTTTGGCAAGTTTTGCCTGATGGTGGTATTCGCGGTCAGATTTTGCCTGCCCCGCATCGGAAATAGTGAGTTTTGCGCTATCGTAATCCACACCGTTCCAATCAACGTTTTCTGCAAAAGCGGCAAGAGCAAACGCAGTCTCAAACTCCGCTGCGTGCCCCGGACAAACTCCTGATTCCATCTGTTCTTTGACCAACTCGCTCGTATACGCTTCCCAATAGGAATGAAATGCGATGTTAATGCCGAGTTTTTCTCGGTAGCCATCCAACCGTTGATGCACTGGACCGGCATTCCCCGCATGCCCATTGACAATTAGAATGTTGTCAATACCGTGTCGGCGCATACTATCCGCAACATCGTATAGCACCTCACCGAATACCTCCGCACGCAGCGTGAGCGTTCCTTTGTGGTCCATCCAGTGTTCCGACACACCGATTGCCAAAGGTGTTGTGACAATTACCTGTGGGAACAACTTTTCTGCTGCCAGTTTTGATACATATACAGCGCTTTGTGTATCGTGATACATCGCCAAATGTTCGTTGTGTTGCTCTGTGCTGCCTGTGGGAATGATTGCACCTTTAAGAGTGCCAGCATCTATCGCCTCACGGACATACCGCCGTTGGTTTTCCCATAGAAACACCGATTTGATTTGAGACATTGTTTATCCTCCAATTTTGGTCTGATTAGCTGAATTGTTTAAAATACTCGTCAATTTCATCTCTTAACTCAATGCCTGCTTGTTCAAAGGCATCCAAAAGATCTTCGTAAGTTCCTTCGCCTCCGATAAAATCCCAAAATTCTTCTGCTATTAAAACTTCATGATCAAGATCCAACATCCCTTTTGACATCCATCGTTCATAAGGTTCTGGTTCATAGGGATTGTAAGGAACAGCAAAAATTGTATTCACGACTACTTGTGGATCTCTTGCTAATTCAGCGGCGGTCCACTCTAAAAAAGTGCGTTTGGATCTTTCGTAATGACTAAAACTTGGTTTTGTAGTTTTTAAATCAATCAAAAATAATTCACCGTTATGATTTTCTAACCAGACGTTTACCTTTGTGGGTTTTACACGATTAAAAGTTCCTTTTAGGCTAACTTTTCTAATTTCCTCTATTTCAACAGATTTGTTGGGTGTTCGACTTGCAATCACCAATTCATCCATAATCATCACAATTCGCTGATGGGATTCGGAACTGATCTGGTCAGCAGGTTTCACTTGATTTTTGGCAACACAAAATTTTTTACTGGCTAATGCGATTGTTACTGGTTCATATATTGAGATACCAAAAGTTGTATTTAAGGATTGTATGAAGGAATATAGTGCTATTCTCTCTTTTCCAAGCAAACGATGGTGAAAAGGCATGTAACTTGTTTCAGGACGATAGGACTGTAGTTTAGAGCGCATACAATCCTTAACTTTTTCTTTTATCATTGCTTGTCGTTGTAAAGGCATTATACAATTCCTTTTAGTATCAATAGGATTTCACGTTCCTTACTTATGAAAGCAGAATTGTCGTTACAGATGCTTATGTTCAGTAAAAATAGTATATCATTCAAATATCTCATTGTCAAACCAATCAGTTCGTTATGGACTAATCTCAATCAATAGACCGTCAAGTAATTATCAGTCTCCCATTGGCTGATACTCAGATGGTAGTTACGCCATTCGTCACGTTTGACCTGAATGTAATAGTCGGCATACTCATTTCCAAGTGCGTTCTTGATAACTTCGTCTGCTTCAAGCGCGTCTGCGGCTTCACTGAGCGTCGTAGGTAGTGAATCGATACCCCGCCGTTGTAGTTCATCTTCTGGCACTTCGTAAAGGTTATCTACATTTTGTTCCCCAGGATCAATCTGATTTTCAATACCATCCAAACCAGCTGCAAGCAGGACAGTCGCCGCGAGATAAGGATTTGCCGCGCCATCACTTAATCGGTTCTCAATCCGTCCGGGGGCAGGTGTCCGAATCATCTGCGTCCGATTGTTCCCACCAAAAGTGACAAAAACAGGTGCCCATGATGCCCCCGAACGCGGTGCCCTCCGAACCAAACGTTTATAACTGTTTACAAGTGGATTTGTGACCGCTGTGACCGCTTTTGCATGTTTGAGAATGCCACCCGTAAACCAATACGCCAGTTGAGACAGACCATTCGAATCATTTTCATCAAGGAATAGATTTGTCTCATTGTTCTCATTCCAGAGACTCATATGGAAGTGAGCACCATTGCCTGTCAAATTAGTAAACGGCTTCGGCATAAACGTTGCTAACAACCCGCTTTCTTCAGCAAGCGTTTTGACCATCCATTTAAAGAAAGTGTGCCGATCTGCAGTGGTAAGCGCATCTGAATATGTCCAGTTGACTTCAAATTGACAAGTGCCATCTTCATGGTCATTGGCATAGGGTTGCCATTCCAATTCCTGCATGTATTTAATCAAGGTTGTCATCATATCAAGGTTGCGATATAATGCTTGTAAGTCATAGCACGGCTTATCCAACGTATCAAGTTTATCCCATGGGATGTATTGCCCGTCCTCATCTTGCTCTAACAACATGAATTCTGCCTCAATGCCAACGTTAAAGACGTAACCCTTCTGCTTTGCTTTTTCCAATTGCTGGCGCAGAATGGTTCGTGGACAATAGTGCCAAGGTTTTCCTTCAACGAACATATCACCCGCAACCCATGCCAAGTTTTCCCACCATGGGACGATTGTGAGCGAATTGAAGTCAGGGATGCTTGCCATCTCTGGGTCATGAGGGTATTGTCCTATCTCACCTGCGGCAAAACCACCAAAACCTGCCCCCTCTTTTGCCATGTCCTCAAGATGTGTCGCTGGAATAACTTTCGCCTTCGGTGCCCCACTCATCTCTACAAAAGAGCAGAGAAAAAACTCAATCCTACGCGCTTCCACGAAAGATTTGACTTGATCTAATGTCATAACCCACTCCCTTTGTTTGACTGAATAAACCTTAAATTAGGTTTAGAATACAAACTTTTATTCCTTCCTTCAATGTTAGCACAGATGGTTGATTTTCGCAAGATTCATGGTATACGACCGTATACGACTCCAGAGACATTCAATTGTCGTGTTTTCCCATTTATAGTAAAATCCGAAAATATGTTCACATTTCAATGAACAACAAACCCTACACCATCACCGCTGGCGAGGTTTCCTAACCTCGCTAATGTAAAGGTAATTATGGATTTTACTATAATTATATTGTAGGAGGGAACTCCGGGGAATGCCTAAAGACGAATGCGCTTGGTAGAATACGCTTTTGGTATTCTACATGATTCGCCATGATTCATACCGTTGATTTGGATTCCCGACTATCATAGTGTTTTGTCGCGATTCGGAGATCGCTCCTACGAGAAAAAACAGATGTAGCATGTGCGATTACTGGAGAATTGAGTGCCTCTGATATGACTCATAATATAAAAAACTATCTACAAAATGTGAAAACATGATAGGATTAAATAGAACTTTGCTAAAGCAGAATTGAAATTTTAAAATGGAAGACAAATTGATGACGTACTTCTCCCGTTTATATACAATACCATCATTATTGATTGGAATATTAATTATAGCGTATCTTTTTCCGATATGGTTGTTCGACTATTTTCCAACACAAGATGGCGTGAGCCATGTCTATAACGCACAAATTATAACGGAATACAACAATCCGACATTTCAGTTTAGCGACTATTACGATATCAATTGGTTTCCGTTTCCTAACTGGTTATCACATTTCTGTTTAGCGGTACTGATGTTCATTTTTAAACCGTTAACAGCGGAGAAAGTATTTCTGAGTCTATACGTTATCCTGTTCCCATTGGCAATCCGCTATTTTCTCAATGCAGTTCAGTCTGGCAGGGATTCACTTGTCATACTTAGTTTTACATTTATCTACAACTACTTACTATTGATGGGTTTTTACAACTTTGCTGTGAGTGTGCCGCTGTTTTTCTGGGCATTGGGTTTCTGGTGGAAACACAGAGACTCGTTGAACACAATGCGCATAGTTCTGCTGAACCTACTCATCATCATTACCTATTTTGCACATCTTATCTCTTACGCATTCATCCTATTTTCAATTGTGCTGCTTGCTGTTATTAATTTTAGACGCAACCTGAAGCAGATTTTTATCACAGGGTGCGCTGTTTTGCCTGCGGGGTTATTGCTTCTCGTTTATCTCCCGACTTCTGATTTGTTGACAGGTGAACCGCCTGCATTTGAATTAGGACGCATCGGTGAGTTGTTGAAAAACATGGTCGGTATGCGGGTATTGGTAGCATATAACCAAAATCAGGCGTGGATTGCTTATGCAGTTTTTGCTTTTCTGATTTTTCTCGGCATCTGGACTTTATGGCAAAACTGGAAAACATCAACCGAACCCCAAACAGCACAAGGTGCTTTTCTAATCCTGTTTGCAGTTCTTTTTGGACTCTATTTAATCCTACCAAATTCTATTGGTCCTGGCGGTTGGGTAAATGACCGATTATTGATTTTAGCAACACTTACAATATTCGCTTGCTTTAGGCTAAGCGAGAATATACGATGGAAACAGGTGTTTACAAGCATGGTAACACTTCTTGCCTTTGTCAATATCGTTTATGTTGGTATTCTCTGTAGAAATCTCAACACAGAATTGGATGAGTTTCACGCTTTCATAAACAAGGTTGAAAAGAACAGTATTATCTTGCCACTCCAATTTGAACCGTCCGGAGAATCACTTAGAGTCGGTATCTTTGTCAATGCAGCAAATTACTACTGTCTTGATAACGGGTGTATCAACCTCGGTAACTATGAGGTGCAGTTTGACTATTTTCCTATCCGATTCAAACCAGATTTTGAGACACCGACAGATGAAAAAGAGTGGGTGCAAACTGTCCATTGGCAAGTCGAAAAAATTGACCTCTGCGATTATGCGGACAATGTTGATTATCTACTGCTTTGGGGAACGCCAGATGAAGAGAAAGTTGCTGAAGAAATTGATAGGTGCTATACGTTGGTTGAATCTAAGGGGAGATTGAAACTCTATAAAGGGATGCGATAATTGTTGTGGTCTTGCTTTTTGCTGGGAATGAATTGTATAACTACAACGATTTATGAAACAGAGTTTAATAACTTCCGCGAAATGTTAAACTCACGATACTGTGATTATAGTTGAGAAAATCAAGTATCGGATCTAACTCGTTGGTACGGTTTTGGGTAAACTGATAGTCAGCATTCAATGCCAGATGAGGAGTTAATTTCCAATTAATCTGAGCGTTGAATCCCCATTGTGTATCACTTCGGTTTTCAGCATCTTCCCTTATATTTCCCATCTTATCCAGAATCTGTCTGCCCTCAAACCGAACCCAAACACGTGAAAATCGAAGGCGAATCCATCGTCCCGTGTCAAACCTATAAAAAGAACTCAACGCTGCTTCAGCACTTACGAAGTTAAAGAAATCAACGTTGGAACGGTTTAGAAAAAGGTTAACTTCTTCCTGAAACACAATACGTTCTGCTGCTGTTTGTAGCAACTTCGCTGTCCCGGAATGTCGCCAATCAAGTCGGCGTTCACCGTCCTCAAGTCCAGTGACTCCTAAGATGAGATTATTCAAATTGGTTTGGTAGCGACCATGTTCAATTCCGTATTCCACCTTGCCTAACATCTGTTTGGGTAATCCAAATTGAAGGCGTGTGGTCGCCTTATGGCTCGTAGAACCGATCAGCAGGAAATCCTCTCTAAGTTGAAATTCATCATCAAATCGGTGAATTCGTAGATTATATTCTAAAACGCGCCCAAAGCGGAGACCTATCTGGCGTTCAGTGCTGTTATAGACGTTTAGTGTTCGCGTCAAACGTTGAAACTGATGGGAGGCTATGAATTCGGGTAAATCTGAAACCGGACGAAAACTCAATTCTGTTGAGGAAACATCGGTGAACGCATCAAATTCGTTGAGTTTTCCTTCCTTCCCGTTGTAGTTTTCAAGTTGAGGAGCGTATTGTAGCTTGAGTCGGAGTTTTTCATCCACAATCGGCAGTTCACCACGCAGATTTACACCTAATCTATTTATGATGCCTTCAAGTTGTGGACTTTCTTGCCCAGCAAGGCTGCTGGTGTAAGGATCAACGCTTAGTCCAAGTTCAATATGGTTGTTAAAGGTGTTGGAAATGTGCGCGTCAATTATCAGTTTTGCGGGATCTGTTTTAGGTGGTTCAGGTTCAAGTAGTAATTCTTGTCCGAATTCATTCTGAAATTGTGCGAAAGTGTGTTGAAATCCACCTACTAATACAAAACTACAGATGAACACACTTATCCAAAGAGAGAGTTTTATTTTTTTCACACACCAACTCCAATTCTATTGTGAAATTGCAACAGTGCTGTTTTCTTGCCCTATAGAGGCGTAATGTTTTTAGGCAGAGGGGTTACTTTTACTCAATCATGCCGTCCTGTGGACTTGAAGCGGTCGCATAGAGTTTCCGAGGGATGCGTCCAGCTAAAAACGCGCCCCTTCCCGCTTCGACTGCTTTTTTCATTGCTTCTGCCATCAGTACAGGACGGTGTGCCTTCGCAACAGCCGTGTTAAGCAGAACACCATCACATCCTAACTCCATCGCAATTGCTGCATCTGAGGCAGTGCCAACCCCAGCGTCTACAATGAGCGGCACCTTAACTAAAGCTCGGATAATCTGAATATTATACGGATTGCGTATCCCCATTCCAGAACCAATCGGGGCACCTAACGGCATCACGGCAGCACAGCCAATATCTTCTAATTTCTTACAAGTGATCGGATCGTCGTTACAATACGGTAGCACAGTAAAACCATTTTTCACAAGCGTTTCCGCAGCACTAAGTAATTGCTCCACATCAGGAAACAATGTCTGTTCATCACCAATCACTTCAAGTTTGATAAGTGGTGTATCAAGTGCTTCTCGTGCCAGCTGCGCTGTTAGAATAGCGTCCTTCGCAGTGAAACAACCCGCAGTATTCGGCAAAATTGTCATACCGCGTTCACGCAGGAGAGCGAATAGATTTTCACCCGATGAATCCGTAAATTTTACGCGTCGCATTGACACTGTGGCAATTTCGGCACCACTCGCTGCAATTGCTTCCGTCATGACATGAAAATTCGGGTATCCTGCTGTTCCAATAAGTAGCCTTGATGTATATGTTTGATTCGCAATTTTGAGTTCTTGCATCTGTTTTTTGTCTCGCATCTATTTCTTGTAAAATACCACACCAACACCTTCAATTTGCTTAATCATATCGGGATTACGTATATTCTTGAAGATAGATAGATCAATGGTATAGGGCAGCAACTGGTCGTCAAGATCATTTGCTATCTTGGAAAGGATAGTATGTGTCAGTGAGTCCCCGCCGTGAAGTGTCAAGTCAATGTCGGAACCGTTTTTGTAATCCCCTCTTGCGCGAGAACCGTACAACACTGCTTCTTCTACCTGTGGGAATCGAACAAAAACATCGTGTATTTTTTGGAGCGTCTGATCAGATAAACCGTATTTCATTTTTCAACCCAGTTCCGTTTTGAGTTGCTGCAGCTTCACTAACAATCTTTCAAATGCGTGAAAATAAGTAGAGCGGATAGTAGTAACAACTTGAGCTGCAGTTTCTTCATCGTAGGTATGCGAAGTTAAGTTGCGTTTATCAACCATGTCCATCCAGACTTCACCGTTTTCAATCAACTCGTTCCGAAAAGCAGATCGGGTTGTGTCACGAGAACCATATAAATTTGCCATACCTTGAGTTTCGAGAAAGTCCTTGAGAGTTTTCCAAGCCAGTTCATGCGTATATTCAAAACCTTGTATTAGTCCTTGTGCTTCTAAATCGGAAAGTTCGCGTTGTTCTGCAAGCTTAACAGCAGCCTCTAATCGAGCAAAAGCCCTCTCAAAACTATTTGCGCGTTGAACCCAACGAACTTCTTGACTATCCATAGTATTTACCTCAAACATACTCGGACATTTTCAAATTAGTATAGCACCTAAAATCCTCTTTATCAAGATTATATACTTATATCTTCATGCTCTATCGGTGACTTTATGAGTTCTACCATTAACCTCCCTGAACAGCCCTAATAATCTCAATTTCGCTATCCTCGCAAAGTTCGGTCTCTTGCCACTTCGATTTCGGAATAACCTCTCTGTCCACAGCAACTGCAATACCAGACTGATTTGAATTCAGTTCTAATTCGATGAGCAAGTCGTAAATATTCAAATTGGGACGGACTACTCTCTTTTCACC
>JAPPMR010000270.1 GCA_028818995.1 Candidatus Poribacteria bacterium
GCCACCCCCTATATAACCCCCCTAAATATGTCGGCCACCTAATTTTTTTTATAAGACCGAAGTGAAACCCGACCTACGGTGTAAACTTTCAGTAACACTTATCAACTGGTAATTCATAAAACTAAATAGCCCTGTTGGGTAGCCTATACCATTGACACTTCCATCAGAAACCCATAAAATATAAACCAACCCGCCTGAATTGGGGAGAATATGTCAATAGAAAATAACACTGATACATATACGCACCTTCGCATCATGAATTGGATAGAAATTATAGATAGAGCATTTTATCTTTATCGGAGACATTTTCTACTCTTCATCGGAATCTCTCTCATCTATACTATATTAAGTATCTCTGTAGACGAATTAATCGAGTTTCTCTGGAAAAATAATCCTTACGGACTGATAGAGCAACTTATCAGTTCTCTACTGTCTCAATTAGCGATCGGTATATTGATTATCGCGGCAACTGAAACCTATTTCCAAAGACACATCACAATTAGAGATTCCTTTCAACGTTTCAAAAACATACATCCTCGCTATCTCTTTAGTGTATTTATCTATTTGATCCCATCATTATTCCCACTACTTAGCATCCCTTTATCACTCCGATTACTTATCAGAGGAGATATGTTTGCAATATCATTTCCTCCACCGGGAACAATATTCTCTGTGTATCTGCTAACTTATAGTGTGACTACTTATTTTGAAATTACTTGGCAAGTCTACGTGCCTGTCATCGTCGTTGAGGGTGGCATGAAACCCAAACCGCTGCGTCGAAGTCGTGAACTCATCAGAAAATCATGGTGGCGCGTGTTCGGCACAATCCATACACTCAGCATACTTCTGCGGGCAATTGGCCTCATCTTCGTTGTCTCTTTTGTGCTATTGTTGGGCATGTTCGGACTTATGGGTGATGCGCCCGTGTGGGACATCGTAGAATATGTGCTGAGGTCATCTGTTGGATTTTTCAGTGGCAAGCCGCCACCTTTCGAGTTAGGGTCAACGACTCACATAATTCTCATATCCTTGCGTATCGTAGCAGCAGTTCTTACCAAACCTTTATTCGCAATCGCTATCATGCTTATCTATTTTAACCAGCGTGTACGACGTGAAGGATTTGATATTGAAATGAAAATATCACAGGATGACGTGCTACGCCAGTGACATAGTTTTGCGGTTCGCCACCCTGGTAGGCGCGTTTTGGAAACGCGCCGTTTGCACATTTTTTGGACATTCTATAGGCAGTGAATGCCTAAAGACGAATGCGCTTTTGGCAGGCTGCAGGTTTCTAACCCCGATATTTGAGATTGCTGATTTTCTTGTTGGAGGGGTTTCTAACCCCGAAACGTCAATATATCGCGCTACAAAGTGCTCCAACAAGAAAAGGCGCGTTTCCAAAACGCGCCTACTTTAGCAGGGAGTATGTCAAGGGTGGGCAAGATCCCATATTAGAATCGTTCCATCAGCGCTCGCACTGACAAGCGTTTGACCATCAGCACTAAAGAAAATGTGTGATACCCTTAGACTATGTCCGCGAAGCATTTTCTTTTTCGCACCGGTGGCAGTTTCCCAGAGGTAAATATCGCCCAACTTCATGCCACTTGCGAGCGTCTGTCCATCGGGACTGAAAGCAAGCGCCGAGGCGGTTATGGCATCGTATTTGTGCTGACTTTCTGCCCAGCTTGGATCCTTGACAACTCTACTGCTGCCTGTTTCTACATCCCATAGAAGTATCGGTTTCTCTCTCATTATACTTCTACTTCCACTTGCGAGCGTGCGACCATCAGGACTGAAAGCAAGATACTTAATTTCATCAATATGTCCAACGAGGGTGCGGATATGCTCGCCTGTCGCTACATCCCGAAGCACAATGTTCCTGTCCATTTTCGGTGTCGTCTCATGAGACAGCGTCTTAAAAACAATTGCAACCACGCGTCCATCCGGACTAAACCGTGCCACAATAATATCTGTGTTTCCTAATTCTGTGATATTGTAATCGCCTGTATCCAAATTCCACACAAAAAGATTCGGATCAAAGAATCTTCCGATACCCGCGAGCATTTCCTTGTCAAAATATATGTCTGCTGAGCCCTTAAAATCTTCTTGATCTTTTAGCTCCAAGGTTCGCTGTATGCCTCCCGTATTTGCGTCATAGAACTGGATAACATATTTGCTTCTACCCGACGACCCCCAACTTGCAAGCATTTGACTATCGCGACTAAATGCCACGCCCGAAAGGTGTTTCCTGGGCCCCTTAAGTTTACTGTGTTCACCGGTGTTGACATCCCAAAGATGGATAGTCCTTTTAAACATTGAACGACTTGCAAGTTTGTTGCCATCTGGGCTTAAAACGGTGTTCCAAGCACTTATCTCATGTTCTGCGAAGCTTTTTTCGTGCTGACCTGTGTTTGCATTCCATAGACGAATAGCACTGCTGCCAATACTAATACTCATAAGCGTCTGTGCATCAGCACTCAGCGACACATTTGGAAAGTAACCCCCAGAACCTGCTACTATTTTCTTTAGTTTGCCGGTGTCAACATCCCAAAAACGTAACGTATCGTCATAGCTGGCACTGACGAGCGTTCGGTTATCTGGACTGAAAGCGACCGTCGTAATAGCGCGCCTATATCCTTTAAGTTTTTTCTTTTGTTTGCCTGTGTTGACATCCCATATATGAATGATGCCATTAACGGAACTGGCAATAAAGCTTCCATCTGGGCTGAACACTAAAAACGGAAGCCCATAACTCTGTTTTTCCGTTATTGTCCGCTGCGTTTGCGTATTGACATCCCATAAATTGATCTTCCAAATCTGTTCATGTCTTTCATCACTATAATTTGCGATTGCCAATGTTTGTAAATCTGAACTAAAGGATATTAATTCTCCGTATCGTCCCGAAGGTTCTGCTTTCAGTGTTTTTATCTCTTTTCGTGTTGCAATATCCCAGAAACGAAAGCCGTCATCGTCACTGTCACTTGCAATTGTTTTACCATCCGAACTGAATGAATTGCGGTGTCCCCCTAAACTCATATAGAAGTCCCGGGTGTTGTTAGCAGTATTGTCAGTCGTCTCATTTTCAACTGCTGATAGCGTATTTTTTCGCTGACCCGTTGCTATATCCCACAAGTCGACCATAGAGGAATGAATGACTACCAGTGTGTGTCCATCGGGCATGAAAAAAACAGTATCAACACCATAAAAATATTGTCGTCTTGTAAAGGTTTTCTGATGTTCGCCAGTAGCAGTATCCCAAAGCTGCGCCTCACCGTTTCCAGTGCCTACGGCGAGGGTGCTACCATCCGCACTAAATGAGATACTATTGATCATACCGGTATGCGCTGCAAGTAGATGCCGCGGTTCTGCGGTCTGTGCATCAAGAATCCAGACACCACTACCACTCTCAACGGCTAACAGATTGCCATCAGGTGAATACTGCATCGTACGGATAGTCCCTGAGCCGATACGTGCTTTTGCACCTTCGGGTAAATGCCATTGCCGATAGTTAAAACGCATGTTGCGTTCCATTTCAAGTGTTTTTTCGTCATCAAGGTGTTTGAGATAATATGTCCCACCGATAACGATGAGCATGACACCTGTAAATACGCCTATAATAAGTCGGTTGGCATAAATGAATTTCAGCATTGTAAAGTCTCCTTGTGCGATGGTTAAGATAATAGCACATCTAAGGCAGAAACTCAAAGGCAATTGGCAGTAGGTGCGTTTCCAAAACGCACCTACCAGGGTGTGATGACGCGTTTTGTAAACGCGCCTAACGCTGACGGCTGATGGCTATTCAGAGAAACGCACTTGACACATAGCAACAAACATTGCATAATATGCGCAAACGCTATCACACTGAGGAGATGAGCATGAACGTAGACAACCGATCACTTTTTGTTGCGGATAACCTTGATGTCATGCGTGGTATCAACTCCGAATGTATAGACCTTATCTATCTCGACCCGCCCTTCAAATCTGGTAAAAAATGGAAAGCCCCCATCGGTTCGCCCGCCGAAGGTGCAGAGTTCAAAGACATCTGGGAAGACGAGGATATCAAACACGAATGGCACGGACAGATAGCCGAAAAACACGAGGAACTCTACCAAATCATTCAAGCGTCCGAACGCATCTACGACAAATCTATGAAAATATATCTGATGGCGATGACGGTGCGTCTGTTTGAAATGCACCGTATCCTCAAACCCACAGGGAGCGTCTATCTACACTGCGATCCCACCGCCAGCCATTATCTGAAAATGGTGATGGATGATGTGTTCGGAAAGGACAACTTTCGGAATGAGATTATATGGGGATATGCAGATAGAGGGAGAGCACCGACAGGTCAATATCCAAGAAAGCACGATACCATTTTATTCTACACGCGAACGCCTAAAAATGTGTTCAATAGACAGTATTTAGCACTATCAGACCACGAAATAGAGGAGAAATATCCACATACCGACGAGAATGGCAGGTTTTATTGGCATTCCAAAAAGCAGAACAGAAAAGCATACTACAACGGGCAGGGAAAAAATGTGTTATCGCATTGGACAGATATTTCAATCATAAATCAGATAGCAAAGGAGCGGACGGGGTATCCAACGCAGAAGCCCCTTGCGCTCCTCAAACGTATTATTGAAGCATCTACCAATGAAGGCGACATCGTGCTTGACCCATTCTGCGGATGTGCTACTGCTTGTGTGGCAGCAGAACAACTTAATCGGCAGTGGGTAGGGATAGATATATCGCCGTCAGCGGAGGACATCACAAAGTTGCGTTTGGATGCTGAGACAGAGCAGGTTCGTTTAACTGACTCCAATCCTTCAGAAAAGATGACTGTCCGAACCGAACCCCCGAAGCGAACAGATGATATGCGAGACGCAATTCAGATACGTCTACCCCGTGCCGAAGCACATAAACACACATTATATGGACAACAGGAAGGCAGATGCAACGGGTGTCAAGTGTTGTTCCCATTCCGCAACATGACCGTTGATCATATCGTTTCGCAAAAATACGGTGGCACCGACCGTATTGAAAATCTTCAACTCCTCTGTAACGCCTGCAACACTGCTAAAGGCACCGGCACACAGGAAGAATTGATAGAGAGACTCAGAGAAAATGGTATCATTCAGGCAGCATAAGTCTTGTAGGTCCAAATCAACGCTATGAATCATGTAGCATGCCAAAAGCGCATGCTGCTAATGGCATTCAGCGGGTAGAGCGTGCGAAACCTATAGGCGTCAATTTAAGGATATATCCTATTGTTGGAGGGGTTTAAAACCCCGATTTAACTATTTAAACCTCAAAATATCTGATTGATTTATTGTTGAACCGATGGTAAGATTTTCCCATTACACATTGATCTAAATGGATATAATGACTATATCAAGCATTCTCGGAGTGATAACCCGATGAGACACTTTTTCAAATTGATCTTTTGCCTTCTGATCTTCCTTTTTCCAATCGTTACATACACCAAACCCACTGGCGAGATTATCTTTAATCACCCATTAGACTTTTGGGAAGTATGGATAGGCGACGTACAGAAAGGATATAACGCACGTCGACTTTACAGACAGAAACTTTCTATTTATGAATTATCTGTCCAAAAAAACGGTGTCTACTTCACCACCGTCGCCCTGAGAGTCATTGATGGTGGACGAAAGTTCACACAGGATGCCTACCTATGGAATAGGGAACGACTCTTCGCCAGTCCTAAAAACCTAACGCGTGGCTGGTATGGGAGAGTGATTGATGTCTCCATCTCTCGCCAAGGAGATGTTGTTTTCGTGACCGCTCCAAAGGAAGGGAGGGGATTCTTTGCACGAGGAATCTATCTCATTCCGTATCGAGAGTTAAAGGAAGCACACCCACGAATTGTCCTGTTAAAGGGTGTTGAGGCACAGAATGTAGACTGGTCACCTAACGGAAAGACTGTTGCCTACAGCACAGACAAAGGTGTTTACATTCTTGATGTCGTTACCAGAAATGCGACAAGAATCATTGAAGATGGCACCTATCCTGTGTTTGCACCACACGGTAAACGCATCGCGTTTGTGACGACAACAATACCAGCGAAAATTGGTGTGCTATCGCTTAGAGGACCTCGTCGCTTGAAATATCTTGATATTGTACGTATTGCGCCACCTCGTAATATGACCTGGTCTCCCGATGGACAATATATTGCCTATACAGAATATGGTCGTCATCCCACATATAATAATTACGCCATGCAGGTTGCAAACGGGACCACCGAACGGATTTTGGAAGTTTATGCTGGCGGTGTGCCTACGTTTGAATGGACACATACCGACCAGCCGTTTGCTGTTGAACCCACTAACAAACTGACCACACGCTGGGGACAACTCAAAAGATAACCTCATACAGTTTTGTGAGATGGGTAGATCAACGCAAAACCCGACATCTTTTGTCTGAACCAAGAATCACCAAATCAAGAAATCAACGGTATGAACGCCATTTAGGCGTTCCCCGGGTATGAATGCCATTTAGGCATTCCCCGGGATTACAAGATTTACAGGATTGTCAGTATCCGCACAGCATACACATAATCCTGAAAATCCGATAATCTGGTAAATCCTGGTTCAGACAAAAAGGCGCGTTTACAAAACGCGCCTACTGGGGAGGGAATGTCGGGTGTCGCGTTGCTCTACCCGACCTACAAGATAAACTTTCACAAAATGCTTGACATTTTTTTGCATTTTTGATATGCTATCATCACATCGTGGGTCATCACTCGATTTCCCACACCCGCGATGTTATTCCGCTTAACATTGTAATCGTCCGTTGGGTAGAACGTTCGCAAAACCCAACATCAATACTATCCCGTAAATGTATTTCTATTTTATCAAATCGGCAGACCTCTTGCGCTATCGCATGAGAGGTATATGTCAACCCTATTAGGAGGAGTAACCAATGAAAGTTAGATTATTTTCCATCGGAGTCATTGTTCTATTTACGGCAGGTTTATTCATAACTATTAGTGATGCCAAAATTGACCCAGATACCATCATAGGCTTATGGGGATTTGATGATGGTGGGGGTAAAACAGCTTCTGATTCCTCGGGAAACGAACATGATGGGGAACTCATAAGTAACCCAAAATGGGTGGAAGGCAAATTTGGCGGTGCACTTGAATTTGATGGCTCAAATTATATAGATATGGGCAACGATGAGTCGCTGCAGTTTGATGGCGATGTGACGATTGTTTTTTGGGCGAAACCGGAAAACGTCGGTGCAGGTCGTCAAAACATCGTTTGTAAAGCTTACGGCGGCGAAGGCTGCTTGACACAGGAACCAAACGGTGTGATGAGTTTCTATTGGGGCGATGGCGGCGGGAACGCAGAGCCGTATGTGGAGGTTCAAAGACCCCCTGCTGGCACTATCGTCAGCGGTGAATGGATACACATCGCTGAGGTCAGAGATGTGGGTAAACGCCAGTATCGTATGTATAAAAACGGTGATGTTGTCGCACAAGCCGGTTGGAATAAATGTGGGGACCACCCATGTGGCGATTCCACGCCCAGCGCGCTTAATTTATATATCGGCAACGGATATGCAGGTAAGTTCAGAGGTATCCTCGACGAGGTCGCCATCATTGGCGCGGTGCTCAGTGAGGACGATATTAACAGTGTTATGGACAACGGATTTGAAGGGGTCGCTGCTGTTGAGGCTACGGGTAAACTTACCACGACCTGGGCAAACCTGAAGCGATAACTTCGTTATGGTCGGTCGCGATTCGGAGATCGCTCCTACTGTAGGAGGGAACTCCGATTCCCGACTATTGTAGATCCTAATAAGAAGGCGCGTTTTGTAAACGCGTCATTTTTTGTCAGAATCGCGGATTTATAGAATTTCACGGATTATACCAAATTAACGCGATTCGTCTCGGTAGGTGCGGTTTCCTAACCGCACTATAACTCTCAATTTAGCGGTTCGCCACCTTGTAGGCGCGTTTTGATGAAGATTAATTTATTAATTCGGTAATTTGGAGAAATATCCGGTGCGGTTAGATGAAGATTAAATAAATATTTCGGTAATTTCTTTAGTCCCGTAGGGACGATATGTTTATAGAAATGTGATAACCTATCTTTCTTTAGTTCCGTAGGAACGGCATATTTATTGTTGATGTGCTTTGAAACATATCGTCCCTACGGGACTAAGGGATGAGGTCGTCCGCGCTGCTATAAAC
>JAPPMR010000383.1 GCA_028818995.1 Candidatus Poribacteria bacterium
TCGTTTAGTCTGTTTTTAAATAGCATCGCAAGTGGTTGTTTTGACAAAACGATCCGTCTATGGGACGCAAAAACTGGAGAACATAAACACACACTCACAGGGCATACAGATGCTGTTAGAAGCGTGTCGTTTAGTCCGAATGGAAACATACTCGCAAGTGGAAGTTGGGATAACACGATCCGGCTATGGGACGCAAAAACTGGAGAACATAAACACACTCTCACAGGGCATACAGATGTTGTTAGGAGTGTTGCATTTAGTCCGGATGGAAACACGCTCGCAAGTGGAAGTGAGGACGGCACCGTACTGCTGTGGTAGCACGGAAAGTGATGTTGGTAACATATAGACCAGTCGTCGTGTAGGTCAAGTTTCGCAAGCTCTACCGAATCTATGCTTGAATTTATATCAAAGGAATGGACAACGTGTTCATAACTGTGTTGGGCACTGTTTTAACCATGCCTACAAGGGATTGTTCACGGATTTTAGATTTATACCATTTGTAAAAATGATGTCGCATTACCGGTTTTTGTGAAGTGTGGTGTAGAACGGCACAAACTAAGCAAGTTTGAATATTAAATAGGCACATTTTCTGTCAATGGCGGGCGGGGAAACCCCGCCCCTACGGGTTCAGTGCCTGCTGAAAAATTGGAAAATCAACAATTTATTATTTAATATTGCTTAAATGAGGATTAATTTATTAATTCGGTAATTTGGAGAAATATCCGGTGCGGTTAGAAACCGCACCTACCGGGTTTGGTAAAATTAGAATTACCGAAATATTTTCTTAATCTTCCTACAGTTTGTGCTACAAAAGAGAAAATATTATCAGAAATGGTATTACTATAAATTTACATTTTTCATATAGGAGAATTTATGTCAGACGTTAGATTAGGTTTTATTGGTACAGGTGGCAACATGAATCGTCACCTGCGTGAATTAACTCAAATTGGCGGCAACAAATTCGTTGCTTTTTGTGATATTGTGATTGAAAAAGCGGAACGCGCGGTTGAGCAGTACGGTGGTAAGGCTTATGCTGATTATAACGATATGCTTGCGAAAGAGGAATTGGATGCGGTTTATATTTCAATTCCGCCTTTTGCACACGGTGCACCTGAGAAGGCTGTTGTCGCTGCGGGGTTGCCGATGTTTGTGGAAAAACCCGTTCACATGGATGCCGACGAAGCAAAGGAAATTGCTGCTGAAATTGAGGACAAAGGCATTATTACGGCTTGCGGCTATCAGGAACGTTACCTTGATATTATTGACAAGGCACAGGAACTGCTCGCTTCACGACGTGTCGGATTTTTTATGGGCTACTGGATGGGCGGCATGCCCGGCGGTTGGTGGCGCGAGAAGGCAAAATCTGGCGGTCAGCTGATGGAACAGACGACACACGAATTCGATATGGCGCGCTATCTTTTCGGTGAGGTGAAAACCGTCTATGCTGTTGCAAGATATGACCTTATTCCCGATACCGATTACGATATTGAGGAAGCATCTGCTGTTTCCTTGCAATTTGAGAGCGGTGTGTTTGGGATTATGTTCTCTGCGTGCTTTACGACAAACGGACTTCGGCGTTCTGGGTTAGACATTTTTTGTGAGGACGGTTCACTGGAATATCACCTGAGACGTGCTCTTGTGCTTTCCACAGCTGATGGAAAAGAAACGTGGAATCCGGAAAATAATTGCACGATTGATATGGATAGCACTTTTATTGAGGCTGTTCGTACTGGAGATGGTAGTGCAATTCGTTCGCCTTATCCTGATGCTGCGAAGACTGCTATTTTGTCCATCGCGGCGAATCAGTCTTTGGAAACTGGTGAACCAGTGCATTTATAGTAGATTTTAGTATTACTTAGACACCTTGCACCAGCGAGGTTAGGAAACCTCGCCTACAGGGTCGGGAATTTGGCGAGGTTAGGAAACCTCGCCTACAGGGTCGGGAATTTGGCGAGGTTAGGAAACCTCGCCTACAAGGTCGGGAATTTGGCGAGGTTAGGAAACCTCGCCAGCAAAGGTGGGTGCCTGCCTTGTGCGGACAGAAATTACTGAATTAAAACTTAATCTTCATTAAAGCACCTACCAATGAATGTAGGAGGCGCAATGAATTGCGCGACTACAAACACGGTAAATCTGAAGAAAATGTATAGGTCTTTTTAGATTTTACTTTAAAAATGGAACAGCAAATAAATCTTCCCATCACGGGTATGCATTGCGAAGGTTGTGCTGCCACTATCACGCATAGTCTTGAAGAGATGGCGGGTATCTTTGCAGCAAATGTGAGCATTGCCACGGAGCAGGCTGCGATTACCTTCAATCCGTCTGCTCTTAGTGAGGCAGCAATCGTTGACAAAATCCGCTCTCTCGGATTTGACGTTGTTGATGCGGATTCTGAAGCAACTGCGCGCGCTGAAGAACTCCAACGACAAAAGTTGCAATTCGGTGTCGGTATCCTTTTCACACTACCACTTTTCCTACTCAGTATGAGTAGAGATATGAAATTAGTAGGTGAGTGGGCACACGATCCTTGGGTCAACTGGGTAATGTTTGTTTTGGCACTACCTGTGCAGGTCTACGTCGCTTGGGATTATTATGTCGGTAGCGTCAAGGCATTGCGTAATCGTTCTGCCAATATGGATGTGCTTATAGTGATGGGTTCATCTGTTGCATTTCTTTATAGCGTTGTTGTCACGACTGCGTTAACATTTAATGGACAAGGGTTTGGAAACCACGTCTATTTTGAGACGGCGGCAGTTATTATTACCCTTATTAAACTGGGCAAGTTTTTGGAAGCACGTGCCAAAGGACAGACAAGTGCTGCCCTGAAAAAACTAATGCGACTTTCTCCGAAAACAGCGTGTGTTTTCAAGGATGGTGAAGAACAACACATCCCGATTGAACAGGTGGCAGTTGGTGATTTACTGATTGTGCGTCCCGGTGAAAGCATGCCTGTTGATGGCATTGTGCGCGAAGGTTCAAGTGCAGTTGATGAAAGTTTGTTCACTGGTGAAAGCATGCCTATAGATAAGTCAATAGGGGATACCGTTGCGAGTGCAACAATTAATCAGAGTGGCATGCTCACAATTGAGGCAACGCGCGTCGGTTCAGAAACCTCCCTTGCAAGACTTGTTCAGTTAGTGCAAGCAACACAACAGAGTAAAGCACCCATTCAACGTACTGCAGATGCTGTGGCAAGTGTGTTTGTGCTTGTTGTTTTATGTATTGCCGCGGTGACCTTTCTCGTGTGGTGGTTTATCGTAGGAGAAGGATTTACACCAGCGATGCTTCGGTTAGTTGCGGTGTTGGTGATTGCATGTCCGTGTGCATTAGGGCTTGCTACACCGACTGCGATTATGGTTAGCACAGGAATTGGTGCGCATCGCGGTATCCTTTTTCGGAACAGTGAAGCATTAGAACATGTTGGTGCATTATCTCGAATCGTTCTTGATAAAACTGGCACTTTGACACAGGGACAGCTGACGCTCACTGATATTATTGCGAATGACGGAGATGAAAAGCAATTATTACAGATCGCTGCTTCTGCGGAGCGTGGGAGTGAACACCCTATTGGAAAAGCAATTGTTCTTGCCGCTTCTGAACGCGGGATTGACACTTTTACACCTACGGAGTTTACCGCTGTGGCAGGGAATGGCATTATTGCACAACTCGGTGAGAATAAAGCGATAATAGGTAATCTGTCCTTAATGGAACAACATCAGATTCAGACTGAGATGTTTGAAGTAGAAGCAGAACGTCTACAAGCAGACGCTAAAACGGTGTTGTGGGTGGCAATAGATTTGCGGGTAAGGGGACTTCTTGCGGTTGCGGATACGGTGAAGTCGGAAGCAAAAGCTGCTGTCACTGAACTCCGACAACTCGGATGTGAAGTGACAATGATGACTGGGGACAACGTTGGGACTGCCGCTGCTATCGCAAAAAATGTTGGGATTACTGATGTGATGGCGGAACTTCTGCCCGAAGACAAAGCCTTTGCTGTCAAAGAAGCGCAAGAGGGGACGGATGGGTTTGTCGCTATGGTAGGGGACGGTATCAACGATGCACCTGCGTTAGCGCAAGCAGATGTCGGTATGGCACTCGGCACAGGGACAGATATTGCTATGGAGACAGCCGATTTGACGTTGATGCACGGAGATCTTCACGCTATTCCTGATGCTATCCGACTGAGCCGTACCACGCTCCGCACCATTAAACAGAATCTGTTTTGGGCGTTTTTCTACAATGTGCTGTTAATTCCTGTTGCTGCAGGTGTGCTGTTTCCGCTTGCTTTTTTGCCATCAATGCTAACCCAGTTGCATCCGATGCTTGCGGCGTTTGCGATGGCATTTAGTAGTGTGTCTGTTGTGCTGAATAGTTTGCGTTTGCAGTGGAGGAGAATACAATTTAAATAGGAGTTTTGATATGAAACGTATTTTATTATCTATCACAGTTTTGTTGTTTTTTCTATCCAGCTTAGTTATACCTGCATCCGCACAATACATCCCCAGTGCTGTTAAAGATGCGTTAAATTCTATAGTTGCCATAGAAATAGATGATGCCCAAGGCAAAACAATTTCACGTGGATTGGGATTCTTCGTATCCCACAATCAGGTAGTAACCCATCTCTCTAACCTCAAAGATTTTACCCCGGTACCAAAAGGTGCTGAAATCTATGTCAAACTGGTTGGAAAAAGAACAAGATATTTTGTTAATAGTATATCAATGCCCGATCAAACAGACCATTTGGCTTTTTTAAATATCTCAATTCCCGGTGTCAAACCGCTATCTATTAGCAATAAAACTAAACATAGCGGCACAGTTTACACTATCAGTGATCCTTCAAAACCTAAGTTGGTAAAAGGCACTGTAAAAGGCAACTCAAAAAACGGCAAGTATATTCGGGTTTCTAATCAGATTTCTCAGAAGAATAGAGGCGGCCCCTTACTGAATAGCAAAGGTGAAATCATAGGGGTTTCGATGCTTTTGACAGGATTAAATAGTAAATTCATTTACGATGATGGAAACGTATCTATCTCCACCGGGAAGATCATTAGCGATGGTTCATCAAAAATCAATATAGGTGGAAGTGCTTTTGCAGTATCTTCAAATGTACTTAAAAGACTATTAACAGAATCCAACAGTGATGTAGTTAATTCTCGTCGTCTGAAGACTATAACAGATCCGCGGAAATCAAGATCGAACAGGATTGAGAAAACTTTTAATGTGAATTCAGGTGGACTTTTAATAATTGATACAGAGATTGGTAATATTGACGTGCAAACTGTTGCCCAAGATAAAGTTAATGTGATAGTTACAAAAGAATTGAGAAAAAGGTTGGATGTATACCAAGAGGCACTTGACGATTTTAAGGTGACTTTCGATGAAAAAGGTTCTGATCTATCAATTAAAGGCGAGTTTGAACGCGGACGAGACCACTGGCGCAGGCAACTGAGTGATCTGAAAATTAGTTTTAAGGTTACAGTGCCAAGCAAATATGATGTTGACTTAGACACGCCGTCGGGAAATATATCTGTTGATGGTGTAACTGGTAAGTCGAACGCAAAGACTTCTGCGGGAAATATTGATGTAAGCAATATCGTCGGCCCAGTAAAGGCTAATACCTCTGCAGGGAATCTACGATTTGACGAAGTCAAAGGGTCTATCTTAGGTAGATCTGCTGCTGGCAATATTACTTTATCAAATTGCCAAGGTAGTGTTGACACAAGAACCTCCGCAGGGAATATCAATGCCGATATAGCAACACAACCTCAACACGAATGGAATTTGCAGACATCTGCTGGAAATATAGTCTTTACCCTTCTCGCTAATCTTGCAGCTGAAATTGATGCTCAAACAAGTATAGGAATTATTTCAACGGATTTTTTAGTAGAAGGAACTGAAATCCGACAAAAGAGGTTGCGTGGAACTATCAAAGGAGGCGGGAAGTTACTGAAATTGCGAACATCTGCTGGCAACATCCGACTGAAAAGTCGGTGAGATATGGAATAGATTTCTAAGAAGAATTAATTCATCGGATGTCAATTATTATCTCATCGCAAAAGTGGTATAGTCTTCAATACTTGTTCCACCGTAATCCCATCAATTACGGCTCTACTCCGCACTGGGTGTGTAAAATTTTTGGCAAAAGGATGAAAATCTGCTATTGCTATACACCTGTCGCCCCGCTGGGGCTTATGAGGCGTGTTTATCACGTTCCTATACACCTGTCGCCCCGCTGGGGCTCCCATAAAACAATGCAAACAGATAACCTGAATGTAGAGGCGCCAAGTTCACTTGGCGTTGATTTGGCAATAAATTGCGCGACTACAAACGCTCCAACTCAAAGAAAATGTTCAGCATTCTTATTTCATGCCAAAAACTTTATATACCTTTGATATTTGATGTTGCTTGTGATAGAATAGTTTTACAGATTGATATTATTGCAGAAACCGGAGGGAGCACGATGCAGGAGGAAATAAAGGCTGCACCGACAGTTATCTATCCCGAATCGGACGGTAAACATATCGCAGAAACCGAGTATCATCGAGATATCATGATAGATTGTATTCAGATGCTCAAACACCATTTCCGCGAAGTTGACGATGTGCATGTCTCTGGAAATCTATTGATGTATTATGAAGAAGGGAACCCCAGGAAATCGGTTTCCCCAGATGTGTTTGTCGCCTTTGGGGTCAGTAAGAAACGGAGACGCACCTATAAGATATGGGAAGAAGGACATGCTCCCGATTTTGTATTGGAAGTTGCGAGTCCAAGCACATACAGGCACGATCTAACACATAAAAAGGACCTCTATGCTTCGGTTCTCGGTGTCCGCGAGTATTATATCTACGATCCGTATCACGAAGTTGATCCGTATTTCCTCGGGTATCGTCTTGTGGATGGTGTGTATGAAGAGATAGCGTTTGTGGATGAACGTCTATCCTCTCTTGTGCTGGGGCTGGAATTAGGTGAAAATGATGGTATTTTCGGACTCTATGATCCAAACCGTTCGGTCTGGTTGCAACCGTTGGAGAAACAAGTTGAACAGGCGAAGAACAGGTTGAACAAGAAACGGAGGCACGACAACGCGCTGAAACTGAACTTGCTAAGGCTTTAGAAGCTCTTAAACGTCTGGAAGGGAAGCAAGATATCTAACGTAGAGGTATTGATTAAACACCGCTGATAGTGAAATCTCACGAGATGCCTACGCAGGTCTCAAAGAGAAGTTCCGAGAGTGATGTAACGCTCCACTGCTGCCAACACCTGTCCCACCGTAATCCCATCAATTACAGCGCAACTGCCAGCACCGCACCCGCCAGGGTTTCGCCCCGGATGACACGGATTACACCCCAAGTCCATTCCACTTTGCACAACCGTATGTTTTTCTCCATAGGGGCCGCTACGAATATGGTTTGTTGAACCGAAAAGCGCAATTACTGGTGTTCGGACAGCAGCAGCGATGTGCATCGGACCTGTGTCGTTTCCAATGTAAATATCACACGCTGCAATCAACGCTGCGACTTCTCGTAGGTTTTCCGTTTCAACAAGGATAGGCGTAGCATCCATCATATCTGCAACTTGTGTTTGAAGTTTGCGCTCGTTTGGACCGGCGAAAAGTAAAATTGTAGCGTTTTTTTGTTCTGCCAAAGCGGTCGCGAGTTGTGCGTACTTGTCTGCTCCCCACAATTTGTAAACCCAATTCCCGCCTGGGTGAACCCCAATTAATAACCTTTCTGATGTAACACCTGCTTCGGTAAGAAAACGACTCGCTGTCGCTTGTTCTGTCTCAGTCAACTGTAAGTGGGGTTGGGCATCTGTTGTGTCAACGCCTTTCTTACTCAAGACTTCCAGATATCGGGTAACTGCATGGCGTTCTCTATCCCCGCGCACCAATCCCCAATGTTTCGCGCCGATACATCGTGCCGTGAAACTGTCTCGCAGATTTACAACAAGATCAAATTTTTCACGGCGTAACGTTTTTATTAGTTTTATTCTCCCGTTCAAACCAGCATGTTCTCTTTGGTTGTCGTAAACAAGGGTGGCATCAAGTTGTGTGTCGTTAGCGAGAAGGTCAAATGCGCTCGGTCCCACGAGAAAGGTGATGTTGGCATTTGGAAAGTGCGCGCGTAGTGGTTGGATAACTGCGGTAGATAGCAT